>JAHCBA010000024.1 GCA_019634625.1 Verrucomicrobiia bacterium | reverse complement strand
AATCCCGGGGCTCACTGTGCTGCGGGATCTCCGTGTCGATGCGGTGGGATGAGGCACACCCCGCCAATCGGGATTCGTGTGTGCCCGAACAACCGGTGTCCCAAGCGCCCGACTGCCTGCTCCCGGAGTCTCTCACCTGCACCAGGAATGGCAGCGGGTTCAGTCGAAGCGGAGTGCGTCAGTGGCCTCGGCGGCGCGATAGGCGGTGCGGGTGCGCTGGAGGGCGGCGGAGTCCGCTGCAAGAACGCTTAGGGGGCGGGGAGCAATGAGTCCCAAGACGTCCGGAATGTCCGCAACGCGGAGGACATTCAGCAGGAGCGGGGCGTCGGGGGCTTCATGAGTGAGGGGCGGCCCGACGAGCCTGGCACCATCCAGGGTCTCGTCGAGGGCCGCCGCGTAGGCCGCCAGCACCCCGGCCGCGCCGCTGCCGGCGACTCGCACCGACCTCGGGCGATGCGCGGCGGAACCGTCCCAGCCCTCGTCGCGCAGATGGGCGGCAACGGCAAGGACATCCCGAATCCGGCCGGCATCGACGGTGAGGCCGAGCAGCAGGAGGGAACGCTCGACGTAGTTGGGCGGATTGACCCGGGTCCAGCGGGTGGCGCCGACGCCGCGTGGCTCGCAGAGAACGACCATCGATTCGGTGGCGGCTTCCCGGACCCAGTCCGGAACGGTGCCGGCCTCGGCTTCGTTCTGGACCACCAGCAGCAGTTGGCCCGCCCGGGCAGCGTTGGCAAACTCCAGAAGGTGGAGATGCACCACGATACCGTCCTCCGTCTGGACACGACGATGGCGCGGGCTCAGGGAATCGAGGCGGGTGGCGGATGGAACTGGGGAAGGCAGGGCACGAAAGGTAACCCTGCGCAGTTCGGACAGGAGAGCGGACCTCCATTCGGCATGACGGCCGGGGACCGGGTCGGGCGCAACGGCCGAGGGAACGAAGTGCTGGTCGATGGTGGCGTTGAGGGCATCGGCCGGGAGATCGGCATCGGAAGGGAAGACCCGGAGTCGTTCGGGAGAAATGGGGTAGGGACCGGGACGGCTGCCTTCGCTGACGATGTCCACCTCGCTGTCATGGACGGGGCGCGGGTCATTCTTGAAGTGCGTGTTGAAGAACCGGTAGGCGGCCTGGCGGATGTCCGCACGGTAGGCGTGGTCACCGAGGCTGACCACGGCGTCCACGCGATCGCCAGCGCCGTACGCGGCGTAGATTCGTTCGAGGCGCTGGATCACGCGGTCATTGGCATCCATGGGAAAGATGGGATCGCGGTCGCTGTTGACGAAGAGAAGGGGACGTGGCGCAACCAGGCTGGCGATGCGCGTCCAGGGCCATTGGAAGGTGTTATGGAGGAACATGCAGTCGCAGTGGCCGTTGATGACGCGGTTGGCAAGGTAGGATTCCAGATCGGCCATGCCGCTGACCGGAGCGGCGGCGGCCACCCGGGGATCCGCGGCGGCGATCCAGAAGGTGGCCGCACCGCCGCCGCTGATGCCGGTGACACCGATTCGGGCGGGATCGACGTCGGGGCGGCTTACGAGATAATCGATGCCGCGGATACCATTCCAGGCCTCGACGCCGGCCGGGGTGTAGCCGCGCGAGACCCACCACCAGCGGTTGAGCCGGTAGGTGCCGTGGTGGTGGGAAGCGATCTCGCCAAGCTGGAGGGAATCGAGGACCAGGCAGACGTAGCCGTGGCGGGCGAACCAGATACCGTGCGACTGGTAGGCGACCTTGTTGCCATCACGGCCACGATGCGAATGCCCACACACATAAAGGATGGCGGGCAGGCGCTCACCCGGCGCAATGGCGGGCGGGCGGTAGAGGTTGGCGGTGACGTACAGCCCCGGGCGGCTCTGGAAATGGAGGTTCTCGACACGGTAGCCATCGCCCTCGAGGACACCCGTCACCACGGGCTGGAGCGGCGTGAGATCGGGACGCGGGGAGAGGCCCAGCATGTGGAAGTATTCCTCGATCGTTTCGGCACGGCGCACGTCCTCGAAGGAGCGGTTCAAGAGGGCTTCGTCGTACGGCGCCTCGATGGCCAGCGCGTGACGGGCCAGGTACTCCTGGATCATGGGATCTCCCGGCGCGGAACGATCAGGCTGGCCCAGAGGTTGGGCCACGGCGACGAGCGTGCCCGCGAGGAGCACCAGGGCAGCGGGAAGGAACGGAGAGGTGTCAGAGTCAGTCGGATTCATGGGAGGCCGGGAGAGAGGGGAAGGCGTTGGCTTGGGATAGCGCCGGGGAAGGCCCGAGTGCAAGCGGCATGGCGAGGGCGAAGTTCCCCCCGGTGCATCCCGGAGTTGTGGGTGAGGAGGCAGTGAATCGGAGGGACGAGCTCCGCGAGTCCTCAACCCAACGCCCCACACCGTTGCGGGCTCGTGGAACTCGGCCCTCCGAAGCGCCGCGTCGCGGAGTTCGCACCTCTACTCACAACTTCGGGATGCACTGCAATCCCCCGGGCACAACGAGAACTGCTGGCCCCAAGCCCGACGATCGGAGCAGGCTCGATCCATGAATCGACGGATCGCTCCCATCGCGCTGTTGCTGGCCGTTGTCCTGAACGTCGCCGCGCAGTCCCCAAGCCAGCGGGCCCACGCGCACAACGACTACGAGCATCCACGTCCCCTGCACGATGCGCTGGAGCAGGGGTTCGGCAGCGTCGAGGCGGACATCTTCCACATCGACGGTGCCCTGCTGGTGGCCCATGACCGGCCCAAGGTCTCCCCGGAACGCACCCTCCAATCCCTGTACCTGGATCCACTGCGGGAACGGGTGCAGCAGCAGGGGGGCCGGGTTCATCCGGACGCCCCCACCTTTGTCCTGTTGATCGACTTCAAGTCGGAAGCCGGGCATACCTACCAGCGGCTTCAGGAGGTGCTCGCCGATTACCGGGAGATGCTGACGGTCTTCCGGCCTGACCGAACCGAAACGAACGCGGTCACCGTGATCCTGTCTGGAAACCGTCCCACGGCCACGGTCGCTGCGGAACCGGAACGGCTGGTGGCGATCGACGGCCGCCTGCCCGACCTCGAGGGCACGGCGAATCCACACCTCATCCCCCTGATCAGCGACAACTGGCGGTCCCACTTTCGTTGGAACGGGGTCGGGACAATCCCGGACGAGGAACGGGCCCGGCTCCACGATTGGGTCGAGCGCGCCCACGCCCAGGGACGCCGCATCCGTTTCTGGGCCGGGGCCGATCGTCCCGAGATGTGGCGGGTGCAATGGGAGGCGGGCGTGGACCTGATCAACACCGATCGCCTGGCCGACCTGGCCCGCTTTCTGGAGCAGGCGGAAGCCGGGCGCCACTAAACCGGCATTTCAAGTCTCGAACCGATGACCATGCCCGCCGCACCCGGCCGCCCAGAGCTCCTCGAAGTGCGGGAGCCCCATGCCATGTCAGCGGACGAAGTCCTGCAGGTGCTGGCAAGTTCGCCCGATGGCCTCGGCACCGACGAGGTCCTACGGCGCCGCGAACAAGTCGGTCCAAACCGTCTGCCCGAGCCCGAATCGGAAGGATTCTTCAAGCGGTTCTTCAAGCACTTCCACGACCTGTTGATCTATATCCTGATCGCGGCCGCCGCAGTCACCGCCGCGCTCGGCCACTGGGTGGATACCGTGGTCATTCTGGGCGTGGTCGTCCTTAACGCGACGATCGGCTTCCTTCAGGAGGGCAAAGCCGAGCAGGCCCTCGCGGGGATCCGCAGGATGCTCTCCCCGCACGCCGTGGCACGGCGGGACGGCGGGTGGACGGAGATCGAGGCGGTGGATCTGGTGCCAGGGGACATCGTCCGGCTGAAGTCCGGTGACCGGGTTCCAGCCGACCTCCGCCTCATCGAGGCCAACAACCTGCGCATCGAGGAATCCTCCCTCACCGGGGAATCGGTTCCCGTCGGGAAGACACCCTCCCCGACTGCGGCCGACGCCAGCCTGGGCGACCGCCACGGGATGGCGTACTCGGGCACCCTGGTTGCCGCGGGCCGCGGAACGGGCGTGGCAACCGCAACCGGACCGTCCACCGAACTGGGGCGGATCAACCGGATGATCTCCGAGGTCCGGACGCTGGCCACGCCGCTCACCCGCCAGATGAACCAGTTCGGCAGGATTCTCTCGGTGGTGATCGTCGGCATGGCCGGCCTGATGATGCTCATTGGCTGGCGGCTCCATGACCTCGCGCCCGGCGAATTGTTTCTGGCGGCCATCGGGTTCGCCGTGGCCGCCATTCCCGAAGGTCTGCCCGCCATCCTCACCATCACCCTGGCCCTGGGCGTCCAGCGCATGGCCAGCCGCAACGCCATCACCCGCAAACTCAACGCCGTCGAGACGCTGGGTTCGGTCACGACGATCTGTTCCGACAAGACCGGGACGCTCACCCGCAACGAAATGACCGTCCGGCACGTCGTCACCGCGTCGGCCGCCTACGAGGTGTCCGGGACGGGTTACCAGCCCGAGGGGACCATCACCCGCGACGGTCAGGAGGCCTCGCTTGACCGGGACGCCGACCTCGCGGCGGTCATCGAGGTCATGGCCGTCTGCAACGACTCGGAAATCCGGGAGGCGGATGGCGGGTGGGAGGTGACGGGCGAACCCACCGAGGGCGCCATGCGAACGCTGGCCCGCAAGGCTGGATTCGAGGACACGAAGTACCGGCGGGTGGCCGCGATTCCGTTCGAGTCCGAAAACAAGTTCATGGCGACCCTCCATCGCCTGCCCGACGGCGGGGCGCGGATTCTCCTCAAGGGCGCCCCGGACCGGTTGCTCGACCGTTGCCGTCAGCAGCGCAGTGCAACCGGCGCCCCGGAGTCCCTGGACCGCGCCTTCTGGGAACGCCGGATCGATGCCCTGGGGAACCAGGGTCTGCGGGTGCTTGCCGCCGCCGCCCGCGACGTGGACGAGGCCCATGACGAATTGACCCCTGACGACCTTGGGGACGGCATGATCTTCCTCGGTCTGGTGGGCATCATCGATCCGCCGCGGCCCGAAGCGATCGAGGCCATCCGCATCTGTCGTCAGGCCGGCATCCGGGTGAAGATGATCACCGGCGACCATGCCGGCACGGCCCAGGCCATCGGCCGGGAAATGGGGATTGGCGACGGCTCGCCCGCGGTGACCGGCGCCGAACTGGAGGCCGCCTCGGACGACGACCTTCGAAGACTGGTGCGCAAGGCCGACCTCTTCGCCCGCACCAGTCCCGAGCACAAGCTCCGTCTCGTCACCGCACTGCAGGCCGGCGGCGAGGTCGTGGCCATGACCGGCGACGGCGTGAACGATGCGCCGGCCCTGCGGCGGGCCGACGTGGGGGTGGCCATGGGCATCAAGGGAACCGAAGCCACCAAGGAGGCGGCCGAGATCGTGCTGGCGGATGACAATTTCAGTTCGATCGAGCGGGCCGTGGAAGAGGGCCGGACCATCTACGACAACCTGCGCAAGGCGATCCTGTTCATCCTGCCCACCAATGGCGCGGAAGCGCTGGTGATTCTCGCCGCCATCGTTCTTGGCTTTGCCCTGCCGCTGACACCCGTCCAGATCCTCTGGGTCAACATGGTCACCGCCGTCACCCTGGCCCTCGCCCTGGCCTTCGAACCGGCGGAGCCGGGGGTCATGCGCCGGCCCCCCCGGGATCCCCGGGCCCCGATTCTCGGACGGGCCTTCCTCTGGAGAATCGCCTTCGTTTCCCTGCTCATCGGCGGGGCGACCATCGCCGTCTTTCTCGTCGAGAAACGTCTCGAAGCGACGGTCGAGCTGGCCCGCACGCTCGCCGTGAACACGCTGGTCTGCTCCCAAGCCTTCTACCTTTTCAACAGCCGCTTCCTGCGCGAGTCCAGCCTCTCGATGCGGGGCCTATTCAGCAACCGCATCGTCTGGCTGGCGGTCGCCATCCTGGCCCTGCTGCAACTCCTGTTCGTCTATGCCCCATTCATGCAGACGCTTTTCGGCTCCACCCCGCTGGAATGGCGGCACTGGCTGATCCCACTCGGTATCGGCCTGGGGGTGTTCCTGCTCGTGGAGACCGAAAAGGCCGTCCTCCGCGCCATCGAGGCCCGCGCCCGGCGGCGGAACCCTCCGTCAACGGATGCGGCAACCGCCGGGTAGAGGGGGCCGCTTTCCCGGATCCAGGTCGAAGGCCTCGCAGGCCCGGGCATCGAATCCGGAATCCGGTGCATCCCGGCGTTGCGGGTGAGGTGCGAACTCCGCCAAGCGGTGCTTCGGAGGGCCGAGTTCCACGAGGCCGCAACAGTGTGGAGCGTTGGGTTGAGGACTCGCAGAGATCGTCCCTCCGAATCGCTGCCTCCTCACCCACAACTCCGGGATGCACCGTCCGGAATCCGCCCCCGCATATTTCGCGTGAGGGGCCGTGGGCGGGCGATTACAGTTCCCAGCATGACAACGGCCGCGCCTTCGGCGCCCCAGAAGATCAACCTCCGCCGCCCGGACATCATGGAGGCGGTCCAGGCGCAGGTGCTCTCGCACTACCGGAGCGCCCTGGTCGAGCGGATCCGCTCCAACGGGAACGAGATCTCGGCACCCGGGGTGCTCACGGTGAGGCTGGCCAAGGAATTCGGGTTTTGCTACGGCGTCGAGCGGGCCATCGACCTGGCCTACGCGGCGTGCAAGGCGTTCCCCAATCGCCGGATCTTCCTGCTGGGCGAAATCATTCACAACCCCGAGGTCAACGACCAGATCCGCCGGATGGGGATCGTGACCATCGCCAGCCGGCCCAGCGCGGCCCAGATCGAGGAACTCACGCCGGATGACATTGTCATCATCCCCGCCTTCGGCACCGAGGTGGCCACCCGCAAGCAGCTCGAGGCCCGCGGCTGCACGTTCGTGGACACCACCTGCGGCGATGTGATGAGCGTGTGGAAACGGGTGCGGCAGTACTCGAAGGAATCCGTCACCAGCATCATCCACGGCAAGGCCTGGCACGAGGAAACCCTGGCCACCAGTTCCCAGGCCCGGGCCAACGGGTCAGGCCATTACCTGGTCGTCTTCAACCTCGACGAGACGGATTACGTCTGTGCCTACATCCTGCACGGGGGTGACAAGGCGGCATTCCTCGAGAAGTTCCGCGGAGCCTACTCCGAGGGGTTCGATCCGGACCTCCACCTCAAAGCCATCGGTGTCGCCAACCAGACAACCATGCTCCGCGGAGAAACCGAGGAGGTCCAACGCAGGCTGCGGGCCGCGATGGAGGCGCGCCATGGCACCGCCGCACTTCCCGAGCACTTCCGCTTTTTCGACACCATCTGCGGCGCCACCCAGGACCGGCAGGACGCCCTTCAGAAGCTGCTCAGGACTCCTCCCGACCTCCTCATCGTCATCGGCGGCTACAATTCCTCGAACACCTCCCATCTGGCGGAAATGGGCGAGGCCATCCTGCCCACCTACTTCGTCAAGAACGCCGGCAAGATGGTTTCCCCGGCCCTGATCCAGCACTGGGACCAGCATCGCCGCGAGGAAATCGAATCCCGCGACTGGCTCCCCGCCACCCCGGCCACGGTCGGCGTCACCGCCGGCGCAAGCTGCCCCAACAACCTCATCGAGGAAGTCATCGAACGCCTGTTCGAACTCAAGAACGTCGCCCTCCCCGACCTCGGTCCGGCCTGATCCGGAACACGTCAGTCCCCCGGCGGACTTCCCACCCGCATGCCTGTCTCCCGCCTGGAGTTGGAGGAACGCGAACGGCTCTGGCTGGCCCCCTTCGCGCAGGCCAGCGCCGCCAGCCGCGGGCGCGTCCACGACGAACCGCCCCCCGAGTGGCGCACTCATTTCCAGCGGGACCGCGACCGCGTCATCCATAGCCGCGCCTTCCGCCGGCTGGAATACAAGACCCAGGTCTTCCTCAACGGCACGGGCGACCACCTGCGCACCCGCCTCACCCACACCATGGAGGTGGCCGGCATCGCCCGGAACATCGCCCGCGCCCTCCGTCTGAACGAGGACCTCGCCGAGACAATCGCCCTCGCCCACGATCTCGGGCATTCGCCCTTCGGCCACTCCGGCGAACAGGCCCTCAACACCCTCATGCGCGGCCATGGCGGCTTCGAACACAACCGCCAGAGCCTCCGGATCGTCGATCATCTCGAACGCAAGTACCCCGCGTTCACCGGCCTGAACCTCACCTGGGAGGTCCGCGAGGGACTCGTCAAGCACGGACCGTCCCATCCGCTCCCAGGTCCACGGCCGGACTGGGTCATCCGTTCCCCTTCACTCGAAGCCCAGGTGGCTCAACTCGCGGACGAGATCGCCTACTACAGCCACGACCTCGACGACGGTCTGGACGGCGGGCTCCTTTCCGAACGGCAGCTCCAGCGGGACGTCGCCCTGTGGCAGGACGCCACCCGGTTGGTCCGCCGCCAGTTCGGCCGCCTCTCCGACGACACCCGCCGCCTGTTCACCATCCGGGTCATCATCGATGAGCAGGTGAAGGATGTGGTCCGCACCACCGAAGCCCGCCTCCGCCGCACCGGGGTTCGCACCGCCGACGCGGTGCGCCGCCTCCCCCGCCCGCTGGTCGGCTACGCGCCGGAACGCCGTCGCCTCAATCTCCAGCTCCGGAAATACCTCTACCGCAATCTCTATTACAACCCGGCCGTTCACACACCCAACCAGCGCGCCGTCCGGCTCCTCGAACAACTCTTCCGGCACCTCCTCGATCACCCCGAAGACATGGGCGCCGGCGCCCAGGCGCGGCTGGCCCAGGACGGTCTTCACCGCACGGTGTGCGATTACCTCGCCGGCATGACCGACCGCTACGCCATGCGCGAACACCGCCGTCTCCTGGGAGTCGAGCTTTGATCCCGCGTCACCCAACCGGCACTCGCCCGCGGCCCCGGCCTTCGGATACCCTGTTCTCATGACCGATTTTCGTACCGGCACCCGGGCGGTGATCTTCGACATGGACGGCGTCATCGCCGACAGCGAACCGCTGCATCGGCTGTCCTTCCAGCGCCTCTTTGCCGAGATCGGCGTGGAACCGGTCGGCATGGAACCCTGGCACCGGTTCATCGGCACCTCGGACCGGCACGCCCTCCTTCAAATGTTGGATGGCCGCGAGGTGGGACCTTCGGTGGACGAACTGCTCGATCGGAAGGGCCGGCATTTCCTCAAGCTGCTTCGCGAAAAGGAACCCCTCTTCCCCGAGATCCCCGCCCTGGTGGACCGCCTGGCAGACTGCTTTCCCCTGGCTGTCGCCTCGGGTTCCCTCCGGTCCGCCATCACCGCCATCCTCGAACTCCAGGATCTCCAGCGCCACTTCCGCCACACCGTCTCCGTGCAGGATGTCGCCCGCGGCAAACCCGCCCCCGACCTGTTCCTCCGCGCCGCCGAACTCCTCGGCGAACCTCCGGAAGCCTGCGTGGTGATCGAGGATTCGCCGCCCGGCGTCAGTGCCGCCCGGGCCGCCGGCATGCGCGTCATGGCCATCACCAACACCTCTCCCGCCCAGGCCCTGCTCGAAGCCGATGCCGTGGTGTCCAGCTACGCCGAAGTTCAGACACTCCTGCTCGGCGAACCGGCCCCGGCGTTTCCCTGACCTCCCTGACCTCCATTCGCACCGTGCGGGACGCCGCACCCCGATCCCAGCCACGCCCGCAATCGCTCCAGCGCCCGGGCCCGATGGCTGATGCGGTTCTTCACCGCCTCGCCCAATTCCGCCAGCGTGTCCGTCCCGCCCTCGGGCACAAACAGCGGATCGTACCCGAAACCCCTCGATCCCCGCGGCACCCACCCGATCCGGCCCTCGCAGGTCCCGTCGAAACTCCCGCCCTGCACCTGATCGTCCAGCCATTCCCACACCAGCACACACCGGAACCGCGCCGTCCGCCCTTCCCACGGCACGGCCGCCAGCAACCGCATCAGCCGGGCGTTGTTCGCGGCATCGGGCGCATTGCCCTCCAGACCGAAATCCGCGGACGCGAACCGTGCCGAATGCACCCCGGGCGCCCCGCCCAGCGCGTCCACTTCGAGCCCCGAATCGTCCGCCAGCACCGCCCATGAACCGTCCACCGTCCGGCCGCCGCCCTTCTCATTCGCGGCCCGCGGACCGCGCAACCACGCGGCCAGGGCCTCCGCCTTGAGCCGCGCATTCTCGACGAACGTCGTCCCGGTCTCCTCCACATCCGGCACGTCCCCCACCTCCGCCGCTCCGAGGACCCGGAACCCCTCGCCCAGCACCGCCCGGATCTCCTCCACCTTGTGCCCGTTGCGGGTCGCGATAACCACGGTTGTCACGCCGCGCAGCATGCCGCAGCGGGCGGGGAATTGTCACCGACTTCACCCCTCCGCTCCCGTTGGGTGTCCACGCTTCAGCGTGAGCCTCCGTACCCCGTGACGTTTCTCCCCTCTGACCGGAGAAACCCGGAGGGTTTCCAGACATTAGCCGGGGTCGAACCCGCGGAGCGGGCTTCGACCCCCGGAGCAAATCCCCCCCCCCGTTCACGACCCCGCGAGGGGTCGCAGAACCCAGTCCGCATGAGGATCGTTCAGACATAGCTTCCCGAACGCCTGGCTGGCAGTTGCCGGGCTTCCGCTTCCGATCGGTATCGGGGTCGGTATCGGAATCGGGATCGTCTCCGCCCACCCAATCCCCACCCGGTTCCACATCGATCGTACGCCTGCGCTCTCCCTGATTCGTTAGCGTGTCCAAATCCCATTTCAGCCCTTTCGATTCCGATTCCGATTCCGATTCCGACCCCGATGGAACCTGACGGGTGAACGGGGCGCACGAAGAGACCCCGTCGTTGTCCTCCCTTCCCTCGGGTTCAAGCTGCCCGCCATTCGGGGAACTCATCCAGCGTCGCCGGATCGCCACCGTGGCACAGGACGGCGGCCAGCACCTCCAGCAGGCGCACGTTGGGATGCCCCGACTTCGCTGCCACCTCGATGGTGGCTTTGAAATCCCAACCCGGCGATCGGTCTCCCGTCGCCACCCGCTCCTTCAACGATCCAAGAATCCCGGGCCAATCCTCCCGCACATGGGCCGCCCGATAGAAGGCAAGCTCGACCTGAAGGGCTCGATTCCCATCCGCCAGCCTTTCCGCCTCGACCCATCGCCGCATCGCCTCATCGGAACGCCCAAGAAGGAATAGAAGTTGGGCGTAGTTGCCCAGATGGTTGGCGTGCTTCGGATCGGCCTCCAACGCCCGCTTGAAATACACCTCCGCTTCCTCCAGTCGCCCACGCCTCTCCAGGAACAGGGCGTAGTTGCCCAGATGGCCAGCGTGCTTCGGATCGGCCTCCAAAGCCCGCTGGTAGTACGCTTCCGCTTCCTCCAGTCGCCCACGGTTTCCCAGGAACACGGCATAGTTGCCCAGATGGCCGGCAAGCTTTGGATCGACCTCCAACGCCCGTCGGTAATACGCTTCCGCTTCCTCCAGTCGCCCACGCTTCTCCAGGAAGTCGGCGTAGTTGCCCAGGTTGTTGGCGTGCTTCGGATCGACCTCCAACGCCCGTCGGTAATACGCTTCCGCTTCCTCCAGTCGCCCACGCCTTTCCAGAAACACGGCATAGTTGCCAAGATTGTTGGCGTGCTTCGGATTGGCCTCCAACGCCTCCTGGTAGTACGCCTCCGCCTCCTCCGTTCGCCCACGCTTTTCGAGGAACATGGCGTAGTTGCCAAGATGATTGGCGTGCTTCGGATCGACCTCCAACGCCCGTTGGTAGTACGCCTCCGCTTCCTGCAGTCGACCACGCTTCTCCAGGAAGTCGGCGTAGTTGCCAAGGTGATTGGCCTGCTTCGGATCGACCTCCAACGCTCGCTGGTAGTACGCCTCCGCTTCCTGCAGTCGACCACGCTTTTCCAAGAACACGGCGTAGTTGTCCAGATGGCCGTCGTGCTTCGGATCGGCCTCCAGCGCCCGCTGGAAATACGCCTCCGCTTCCTGCAGTCGACCACGCTTTTCCAGGAACACGGCATAGTTGCCCAGATGGTTGGCATGGTTCGGATCGGCCTCCAACGCCCGCTGGTAGTACACCTCCGCTTCCTCCATTCGCCCTTCTTGCGCCAGGCGGTTGGCGTAGTTGCCGCGCAGGGAAGCATTGCCGGGGAATGCCTTGAGCGCCTCCTGATAAACTCGTTCGCGGGCGACCGGATCTTCCTGAGCTGTCGCCTCCTGCTCCCAGACCCACCAGGGTTTGCCCACTCTCTGATGGGCCAGATCACGAACTGCGGCCAGAAGGAGTCGATTGACTTCCAACGCCTTTTGCCCGGCCTCCGCCTTCGCGGTGCCACGCATACCCGGATCACCTGTGACTTCTTCCACCTTCCTGGAAGTTTGATCCAGTTTCTCGGACAGGACCCGTTGCTGCTCGTCAAAGCGTCTGACCCGCTCTTCCGAGCGCTTCTTGAGCCGGTCGTAAAGATTTGGAGCCGTCCCAACTTTGTTCAACTCGCGATGCAGTAACAGCATCAGTTCATCAAATCCCGGGATCGGAACCAAGTGACCCTTTTGCCTGGCCACGTAGTCGCGGACGGCCTGCGGAACGGCCTCCAGCCTCTTCACAGGTTCGTTGTCCGGATTCCAGAAACACCAGAAGACGGTGTCCGGGACCGACTCCGGCAGGCTCTCCAAGGTTCCCATCAGGCTGCCGTCATTGCCGTCGTAACCGATGACAATGGGAGTGTAGCGCTCGAGGATCGCGGCCAGCGCCCCCTTCCATTCGATGCTCAGCTCCTTCAATTCGTCGGGGGAACTCTTGGGGGCAAAACCCAGGCTCCCATGCACCTTCGCAATCAGGGGACGCCGCAGCGCCACTCGGGCATAGCTGGCAAGCGAGTCGTGGCCCACCACGATGGGGAAGGTACTGGAATGGATCGATAGGGCGTCGGCCGCCAGATTGTCAAAATTCGTGGTGATCAGGACCTTGTGCGGCGTTTCGGCGAGGATATAGGCCAGCACTGAGTAGCCAAAGCTGGGCTCCTTGTTCTCCATCTTCGCTTCGAGAAAGGCGTAGCCGTCCTCCGCATGATCCCGATAGCACGCGGAATAGAGTTTCGGGTAGGAGCGGGCGGGATTCTGGAAATCGAACCCGTCGATGTCCAGTCGTTCCGCCGTCGCCCACTCCTCCAGCGGCAACCTCGCCAGATCGTACTTCCTGTGGAGCTTTTCGACCCATTCCCTGGCCATGTCCCCGCCCGTGGGAATTCCGGACTGTTGTGACGCCCCTGCACCCAGGATGAAGCAGAACGGACGATCGCCCCGGTTTCGATGCCGGTCTGAAAAGGTTTCCAGGAACCCTACCGTTGCCATGAGTCGGTCACCTCGCATACTCGCGCCTTCCCAAGCTTGAATCGTTCCGAATCGCACAACCAGCATCAACTCGCTGAGCGACCCTCCCCCCGTACTCGTACTCAGCCCGAAGGGCGGTACTCGTACTCGATCGATCCCAAATCACCATCCCCCCTGCAACGGAATCCTGACCTCTCGACACCCTCGCTCCGCTCTGAGTATCCAGAATCGTTGCCCCGAAGTGTGCCCGCCTTCAGATCCCTGACAGGCAAAACCCGAAGAGTTTCGAGAGATCAGCCGGGAGTCGACCCCCACCCCTCATCACCGCACCCTCCCCTCGAAATCGGGATCGGGATCGCCATCGGCGCCGCAGGCTCACGAAAGCCTCCACACCCAACGGAGTGCAGCCAAACCCCGTGCCCCCCCACGTCCCCGCCCTGCCGGAAGGGTTGGGTGTCCACGCTTCAGCGTGAGCCTCCGAACCACCCCGACACGCTAAAGCGTGCACACCCAACAACCGACACGATCCGCAATCCGCCTCGAAAGAGAATCGCGGAATTTGAAGTCCCGACCCCGATTTCGATTTCGATGGAGATCTTGAGTCCGTATCCGCGTCCTCGCGGCTCGGTGTTCAAGGCAGGAAACTGCGAGGAACAGGATCGGTGGCGCAAGGGACAGGGCAACTCGCAGCTCTGGTAGCGCGCATGCGGGCTGAATCGGGGTTCGATGACATCCAACGCACCCCTCCACGGCAGCGGGATCACATTTCCAGGATATGCCGGCGCCGTTCGTCCTCACGGTCACCCTGTTCCACGGCCATGATCCACCGGAAGAAGGGACCCAGGACAGGGTCCTTGGCGTGCGTCGCCGCGGCCCGAATGGCCTCGGCCTCGACGTAGTCGCTGTCCCGGTTCAGTTCGCCATCCGTGAAGCCCCGGACCGACGGACCGGTGACGTGGTAGAGGGCTGCGCGAATCCGCCTGGACCCCACGGTGCCGTCGAGATCCTCGGCCCGCAGCAAGGCGGCGGAGGTCAGTTCCGGGAAGCGAAAAATCACCAGCGAACCGTCGAAGCAAATCAGGTTCAGCCAATTCCTGAGATCCTCGATTGTAGGCGCAGATCGGATCGCCTCGATCAGCCGGGGCAGCCAGAACTCGATGTGGTCCAGGACGACGGCCTGGAACAGTTGGCACCAGGCGTTGTGTGGGGAGCTGACTGTCGGTGAACTCACTTTCTGCCACAGAAACTCACAGATGGCGGGAAAGTCCGGCGCCCTGTCCAGTCCCGGAAGGCGAAAGCGGCCAAGGCCGGGACACGGCAGGGGCCGGTAGCCGGCCTCCGGGGTGAGCCGTTCGCCCACCGCAATGCGTTGCAGCACGAAGTCATAGACCACCCTTGGATACAGCTCTACGGCGCGTTGGAAACCGCCGCCTTCGTGGTCCGCGATGATTTCGGGCACGGCAACCAGCGCATTCAGGACGTGACGTACCGTCGCCTCCGGGGGCGCCACGCGTTTCACCCCATAAGGATTGAGGGCGGCCAGCACCTCTCCATGCTGCGCCTCGGTCATCTCGGCAAGGCGCAGCCTACCCAGCAGACGGAATCCCCACTCCGCACAGGATTCGCCGGCCCATTGCACCAACCGGACGAGGGCGAGCATCTCGTCAGTTCCGGCACTGCCGGCCATCTCCTCGAGCAGAAGCTGTTCATCCGGGGTGATCACCACCTCCTTGCGGTCCCGGAATCGAAGGTAGTCCACCACTCCGCGCCGAACCTCGGTTCGCGGGTGCGACGCCGCTTCCCGAAGCAACGGCCAGACCCTGCCCGGTTCGTCCGTCAATCCGAAGAGAAGATGATACCAGGCCACGGCGATTTCCGGGATGCGGCCCGAAGCGTGGAATGCC
This sequence comes from Verrucomicrobiia bacterium, assembly GCA_019634625.1. Taxonomy (NCBI): domain Bacteria; kingdom Pseudomonadati; phylum Verrucomicrobiota; class Verrucomicrobiia; species Verrucomicrobiia bacterium. The sequence continues at coordinate 87,261 of JAHCBA010000024.1, read as the reverse complement.
GGCACCATGGCACCCGCCAACTCCGGGTGACGCCGAGCCAGCACCGGAAGCAGCTCTCCGAGTCGTGGGAAATATCCCGCCTCAAGGCTCTCCGCGACCAACCCATCGAGATATTCCACCGCCTCTGTTGCAGTCGGCCGCGCCGCGACCAACGCGTCGACCACCCGACCGATCCGTTCCTCCCAGCGTGCCATGGTCTCGTTCCGCGCCTCGCCCTTCGGCGCACCAGGCTCTTCCCTAAGTTCAACATAGCCATCCGAAAGGATGACTCCGAGCAACTGCAGGTCGAGATCGTCCCGCACTGCGGCCAGCACATCGCGCAGCTTCGCTCCAAACGCCTCGTCCTCCTCCCGGGCCAGGGCGCACTGGAGCATCTGCCGCACAGTCCAGTGCACCATCGGGTGCGAATGCCGGGCCAAGGCTGTGGTCAGCAAGCCCAGGGCCAGCTCGCGTTCCGGCAGCCATGAGGTGAGGAACGCTTTGGGATCCTTCATCCAGGCGACCTCCAAACCCGCGGTCCGTTGAAACGCCCGCTCCGCCGCACGCACGGCGTCCAGTGCCAATCGCCATGAGTCCTGGTTGATCAACTCCGCGAGGATTTCCCGCGCACGGGTGCGCACCGGCGCCGTGGCCTCGATGTTCACCTCGCACTGGTGCCAACGCACGGTGCGGCCGTGCCATTCGGAAGACTCCACGTACCGCGCGAAGCATGGCCCGAGGAGTGTGCCGAGGACCGAACGGTTGGATTCCATGACCTTCCGGACGGAAGGACGCCGTGCCAATCCCGCCACCCAACCCACCGCCTCCTTCGAGACGTGCAGCGGCTTGCGGGACGAGAATCCGACCACCTCGGAAATGACGGACCAAGGGTGATTCTCGCCGCCTTGTGCGGCCCCGCGAGGCGCATCGAGGCCCAGCGTCCACAGGACGTCCAGCGCCTCGTGCCGCTGCGCGTCGTGCCAGAGTGCGACGGGCTTCAGGAGGGCCGGAAGCCCCGCCAACACGCCGTCCCGCAAAGTGACATCGTAGTGCCCGTCGCGGTCGGTGGACGCCCCGTTCAGTTCCACAGGCGGCGTCTTTCGCCCCAGTGCTCTCCGGGCCAGCTCCAGCGACTCTGCGGGAAGGTACACGGAGAAGGCGGACCATTCGTGGATCATGCGCAGGCGCTCCCAACCGTCCGCCGCATCGAACCGGGCGAATTCGTGATCCAGCAGGGGCCGAATCAAATCGTTGTGGGGGATCGCCTGCGCGCTGGCGACCCAGGACGCCTCGGCGAGATTCCGCAGGAGCTTCGTGCTGTCCTCGACGAACAGCTTGAGGACGGTTCGGGCGAATTGTGGCAGGCGCCGCAAGGGATCGAAGACCGTCTCGAAAACCAGAAAGTCCGCAAAGAGATCGGGAATGACACGAATGTTGCCCGGCTCGGGGGACACGACTCCTGTGGCCTGCAAGCCGTGCAGCAGTGCCTCCACCTCGACCTTCGGAATCTCGAGGCAGTCCGCGCCGCGCTGATGGAACGGTTCGTCCGGGTTCACCGGCTCCAGCAGGGCGATGAGGCGCAGCAGTCGCTCAGCGGGCCCGCGACGGGTCTCATCCAACGGTTCCAGGTTCTCGCGTTCGAACCAGCGGAACACCTCGGCTCGAAACGCGTCATCGGAATGCCAGCCTGCCCATCGAAGGGTCCCCCGGCGAATGAGGTTCCCTGCCAGCACGGTCAGAAACGGGCTGGAACCCGTCCGGGCGGCCAGTTCCCCGGCGTGCTCCTTGTGCCCGGGGCCCAGCGCTTCCTCTGCAAGCGCCACGCTGTCCTTCTCCTTCAGCGCTTGAAGCTCGATCGTCGGGACCTCGGTGAATCCCTGGTCGCGCAGCCGCTCATCGACCGCTTCCCTTCCCTGCGGGCGCATCGCCAGCAGGAGTTTCGTCGCCGACCCGTTGCGGACCAGCGCGAGCAACTCCGCCGACACCCGATCCAGGCGGTGGGCATCATCCACCACCAGAACCCGCGGAACATCCTGCTCCCACAACGCCAGGGTCAGATCGCCGGTGGCGTGGGGATTCAGGAACAGCACTTCCGGCTGGCCCTCCTGCGGGACCGTCCCGGCGAATTCCTTCAGGAGGCGGCTTTTTCCTTCACCGCCTTTGGCGGAGAGCTTCAGGACCTTTGCCCGGGGATCGCCGGCAAACGCATGCAGCGCCGCCAGTTCCCGCCGGCGTCCGATCAACGGGTGGTCGTGGTGGAACGAATGCCCGGGCCGCGACATCGGCGCGAAGTACTCCATGGCGGGCACCAGCGCATCCGTCGCAAACGGCGCGAACCGCGCCAGTTCCTCGGGCGCCAGGAAATGCAGGATCCGAGGCAGCATCGGCTTCGGAACCCGCATGCGGACCTCCTGACAAATGCGGTCCAGGTTCCAGAAACTCCAGTTGGCGTACTGTGCCATCAAATCCTGCACGTCCTGGTGCGGATCACAGGCCACCAGCAGGAAGTAATGCTGAGCGGGGTATGTTGCATCCTCCACCGCCTTCCCGGTTGCACCGACGTCCCAGGTCTTCCGGCGTTTGCATTGGAAGGCCCAAGTTTCCCCCCCCTCCATCTTGGCCAGCAGGTCGATGCCCTTCTGATTGCGACCGGTCCCCGCAGCGTAGGTGATCGCCTCGATCACCTTCCGCTCGATCCGTTCTCCTCCCCGATCGACGGCCAGGGAAATCCCGGCGTTGAGGAAGTGCAGAAAAAACTGCTCAAAACCCACTGCCGACAGATCCGCCAGTCGGAGACGGAGATGCTGATCAAGGCGAGATGCCTGGTTCTCTTCGCTCATTATTCTTGCAGTTATGCAGCGCTACTACATAATTTACAGGAAATGGAGCATGTCAACCAGATTCCTCGCCCGGGAGAGTTGGATCGGATCCGGGCGGGACTGGCCCACTGGCCGGTGACGATCGTTTTCGGCCCGCGGCAGATCGGCAAGACGACGCTGGTGCGGGACTTCGCCACATCGCCGGACCACTACTTCGACCTTCACCAACCGGTGGATCGCGTGCGGTTGGAGGAGAGCCAGTTCCGGATCCTCGACGGCCTCGATGGGGTGGTTGTTATGGATGAGGCTCAGGAGATGCCTGCGCTATTTCAAAAGTTGCGGGCCCTCGCCGACCGCCGGGACCGCCAAACCCGCTTCATCCTCACAGGCAGCACCTCACCCCGCATCTTTCACGGCGCCTCGGAGAGCCTGACCGGGCGCGTACGATTGCATTCACTGGGCGGCTTCTCCTTGTCCGAAGTCGGGCCCGGGGATTGGAATCGGTTGTGGATTCGCGGCGGGTTCCCCGCGGCCTACTGCCGGGAACTGGAGGCGGTTTCCATGGAGATCCGGCAAAACTACATCGCGCAGGTTCTGACCCGCGACCTGCCCGCCTTGACCGAACTCCGCCTCACCTCCGAGCAGACCTACCGCTTCTTCCGGCTCCTGGCCCATTACCACGGTCAGTACTGGAACCACGCCAGGGTCGCCGCCCTCCTCGGGGTCAACAACCGCACCATCCAGCGCTACGTCGAGCTGTTCAAGGGTATCTACCTCGTGCGGGAACTCCCGCCCTACTTCCACAATGCGGCAAAGCGCCTGCGACGGGCTCCGAAGCTATACCTCCGCGATACGGGGCTGCTGCACGCGCTCCTCAACATCCGGACCGAAGCCCAGCTCACCTGCACGCCGCACATTGGGGCCTCATGGGAGGGCTTCGGCATCGAACAGATCGCCTGCCTCTTCCAGATCCGCGAGGAAGAGATGTTCACCTGGTCTGTGCAGAGTGGGGCGGAGGTGGACCTTGTGCTTCCTCGTCCAGGTGGACTGATCGGGTTCGAGTTCAAGTCGGGCGATGCCCCACGGCGCACCCGTTCCATGACCGCCGCCATCCAGGCCCTGCAGCTCAGAAAGCTCTACATGGTCTATCCCGGAGAGAAGGACTACGCCATCGACGATGTCGTTCAGGCCGTCGGCATCAGAAACCTGCACCGATTGCCGGACCTGGGCGGCGATTCGCCTGCATCGAGGCTCTTACACCCTGAAAACCAGGCGGGGCCAGAGATCTGAGCCCGTTGGCTCTGCTCGAAGGGACCCGGAGCGGTCCAGACGTTAGCCAGGAGGTCCAACCCTGCTCCGCATCACCCCCTTCCCTCGAAATCGAAATCGCCATCGGCGCCGCAGGCCCACGAAAGCCTACACACCCAACGGAGTGCAGCCAAATCCCGTGCCCCCCACGTCCCCACCCGGCCACAACGGTTGGGTGTACACGCTTCAGCGTGAGCCTCCCAACCCACCCCACCCCTTGCAGCCTCGTAGAACCCGGCCCTCCGAAATGGTGCTTCGCGGTGGGAACACGCCGGAAGGTCACGGCCACGGGAGCCGGAAGCTCGCAAAGAACCCGTGGGCGGTGTAGTCAGCCGCGCCGCCCAGGGTCGGCTCGTCGTACCCGAAGAACCCATACTCGAGCCGCAGCAGCCGGTCCCGATGAAAGCGCCGGGTCACCGCCAGGGTCGCGGCGTGGCGGGTGTAGGTGATCCCCAGCGGCAGGGTGAAATCCGAATTCTCCTGCCCGTAGTTCGCACTCGAATACAGGTACGTCGCCAGCAGATCCGACTTCTCGTCCACGAGGAAGGTGGCCGTCTGCAGCAGGTGCCAGGCATGCCCCTTGTAAGGCGCCACCTCGCGGTCGTTGTTCACCCCCGAAAGGCTCCGGCTGTCGGTCCACGACAAGGTGGGCGCCCAATACAACCGGCTCCACGGATTCACCACCAGCCCGGCCGACAGGGTATGCGCGTCATACTGTCCCGCCAGCAGGCTTCCGCCCGATTGCGGCGTTGGTGGGAACGTCCTGAAATCCTCCCAGTCATCCGTGCGGGTCCGATAGTCGGTCGCCGCCACGCCGTACTTCACCGTCGCCTTCAATCCCCGCCTCACCTGCCACACCACGCGCGCCTCGACTTCGTCCGTCTCCGTCCGCCTCGACCGGATGAACGCCGGATACCCGTTCCCGCTGGAGAACACATCCACGTCCCGCGGATGCTCGTAGTCGTCCCGTCGATCCCGGTGACGATACCGGGCATGCAGGCTCACCGGGCGCCAGGGCGAGATCGAGAACCCGGCCACCACCTCATGCAGGTTGCCCGTCGCGTCGGTGTCCCGCAGAAACGCCTGCGTCTCGTCCGCCAACCCCTCCTCGAATTGGGAGATCGAGTCCTGTTGAAACCGCGTTTCCACGTACAGCACGGTCCAGGGAAGCCCGGCATAGCGCAGGCCGAAGGTCTCCTCGGTGGCGGCCCGGTCGAGATTGGCATCGTAGGTGCGCCGCGCACCGAACACGGTTCCCCCGGCAAACCCCTCCTGCCGGGTCCATTCCGCCTGGAGCCCGGCATAGAAGTGAAGCTTCTCCCAGGGCCCCAGCATGGCGTTGGCGTTGGCCACGTGGGATCGCCGCCGCAACGTCATCCCGTCGGCGTTCCAGTCCAGTGACGGCGGCAGGGTGGGGTCCGACGGCGCGAAGCTTTCCACGCTGAACCCCCCGACATCGCGCAACTGGGAGAACAGGTAGCCACCCGAGAGATACAGCCAGTCGCGCACCGACTTCTCGAGCCGCAGCACGTTGGCCCCGCGCCAGGCGTCCTGCCGGTCCCGGGTCCGCGTCGCAAAATCGAACGGCGGATCGGCGAACTCGTAGCTGGTCCGCAGGTTGTCCTGGTCGTGCCACTCGAATTGCGCCTGGTCTGAAATCAGCAGCCCGTTCCAGTCGTACCCCACTTCGAAGGTCAGCCGGTGCGTCGTCTCGTCCACCCGCTTCCGCCCGGGAAACACCGCCCGCGTCACCACATCCCGGCTGACCGCCCCCCAATGCAGCGTCGCCTCGGTGCCATCCCGTGTATGGAGATCGTAGGCCAGCCGCAGATCCGGCCAGTCGGGCAGGTCCAGCCCGACCTCGATCGTCGCATGACGTCGCCGCACCACCAGTTCCTCCCCCAACCTCGGCGCCGCCACCCCCAACGCCGGATCGTACCCGCCGGTGTCGTCATGGAACCGGCTGAACTCCCGGTACGCCACCCGCACCCAGCCCAGTTCGTCCCGCTCGACCCGCGTCTCGAACCGGTAATCGTCCGGACCCGCCATCGCGCGGCCGCTCATCGTCACCCGCGTGGCCGCATCGAGATCGTACTTCAGGGCGAAGTCCGCCACCCCGCCTCCCCAGCCCGCCGCGGTCCCCAGGTGTTCCCGGAACCGGGCCACATTCCCGCTCACCGTGAAGAACTGCACCGCGGTGGTCACGCTGGCCGTGATCTGCGGGGACGACGGCGCCTCCGACCACGCCGCCCCCTGGTCGATCCAGGCGCGCACCAACCCGATCTCCTCCGGCGTCCACGGATCCCCCTGCCCGACCGGCGGCATCTCCATGTCCTCCACCAGACCCGCCACGAAATGGATCAACGGACTGGCCGCGCTGTCGCCCGGAATGATCGCCACGCCCTCATGGCCCCCGCGCAACGCCAGATCCCGGTCATCCAGCCGGAACCCGCTGCGGGGCCGTTCCGGTCCGTGACACCGCAGGCACGTCCGCTCGAACAGCGGGGCGATGTCGCGATCGAACGACACCGGCCCCGATGCCGCGGGCGGCAACGCCGCCGGATCCACCGCCCCCGAAACCGATGCTGCCGCCACGCCCGCAGCGAGGCCCAGACACTGCTGCAACCGCGCGCTCCGGGTCCGCCAGGATATGGGTGACGACAGGTTCACGGCGGTTCAGTACAGCATCTTCGGGTGGAAATTCGACCCATGCACCGCGGTATGACATCCGGCGGACCAGCAGCTTCCCATCGACAGGAGGGCGGTGTGGTTGACCTTGCCGATGAAGACTTCGCTGGGCCTTGCCTGGACCTGGGCATGGCACTTCAGGCACAGGTTCGAATCCCGCTCGGTCAGGAGCTTCGCGTGGATGGACCCGTGCGGCTGATGGCAGCTCACACACCCGTCCCGCATCGCCTCGTGCTCGAACACGAAGGTCCGCGCCTGTTCCCGGTGGCAGTCGGCGCACTGTTCGTTGAGCCGGGCCATTCCCAACCCGCCCGCCGGCTTGAAGATCTCGCGCCCGTGCGGATCGTGGCACTGCACACAGTTCATGTGCCCCTCCAGCACCGGATGATGCACCGGGAGCCGGAACTGGGTGTGGACATCCAGATGGCAACTGAAGCAGGCCTGCGGGTCCTTCCCCGGATTCACGATCAGCCGTGCCCGGTCCTGCGGCGCCGCCGCGTGCAGGCTTCCCGGCCCATGGCAACTCTCGCAACTCGTCCCGCCCGGCAACTGGCCCACGTCCGCCCGCACCCGGAAATGCACGCTTCCCTGGAACGTCCGGGCGTAGTTCGTGTGGCAGTAGTAACACTGGTCGTTGCCCACGAAGGTCGCCCCCGCGATCTGCGGCGGCACCACCACCGTCCGCGGCACCGTCCCGCACGATCCAACCGCCAGCAGGGCCGCCGCCAGAAACGGCAACGCCGCCAGCCCCAACCATCGATGTTCAACGAATCGGCCCATGACGGTCGCCCCACCGAAACGCCCCGATTCCGTCGGCGCACACCGCCTCCGGGATCGCAGGAGCACGGGGAAGAGACTCGCGGTTTATACCGATCCCGTCCCGCATGAGGCAACCCCCTCTTCCGATTCATTGCTCGCGAGCGGTGCATCCCGGAGTTGTGGCTGAGAGGGCAGCGAATCGGAGGGACGAGCTCCGCGAGTCCTCAAACGCTCCACATCCTTGCGGCCTCGTGGAACCCGGCCCTCCGAGGCGATGCTTCGCGAAGTTCGCACCTCAAAGTTCTCCCTGTAAGCCCCCCACTCGCCACTCGCCACTCGCCACTCGCCGTTCGCCATTCCCCATTCGCCCCCACGCCTCACGACGCGGCATCCACGTCCGGATCCGGTGGCACACCCGCCAGCACATGATCGACAACGCGATCCGCCGTGACGCCATCCGCGTCGGCCTCGTAGTTGAGAATCAACCGGTGACGCAGGGCCATCGGAGCGGCCCATGCGATGTCCTCGCAGGCGACGTGGAACCGGCCCCGGGCCAGGGCCCGGACCTTGCCCGCGAGGACCATCGCCTGCGCTCCGCGCGGACTGCTCCCGTACCGCACCCAGCGGGTCACCTCCTGCATCGCCGTTGCCGTGCCCGGATGCGTGGCCAGCACCAGCCGCACGGCGTAGTCGCGCACCGCGCTGGCCACCGGCACTTCACGGACCAGCCGCTGCATCCCCTCCAGACTGGCAGCGTCCAGCACCTTGCCGACGTCGGGAGTCGCGCCGCCCGTGGTGCGCTCCAGAACCTCGGTCAGTTCCGCCGCCGTGGGATACCCGACCAGCAACTTGAAGAAGAACCGGTCCAACTGCGCCTCAGGCAAAGGGTAGGTGCCTTCCTGGTCGATCGGGTTCTGCGTGGCCAGCACGAAGAACGGCGCCTCCAGCGGGCGCATCGCCCCGCCTGCTGTCACCTGACGCTCCTGCATCGCCTCGAGCAGCGCCGACTGCGTCTTCGGCGTCGCACGGTTGATTTCGTCCGCCAGGATCAGATGGGCAAAGACCGGCCCGGGCTGGAACTGAAATCCGCGCCGACCGTCCGGGTCTTCCATCACCAGGTTGGTCCCCACGATGTCTGCGGGCATCAGGTCAGGCGTGAACTGGATGCGGCTGAACGACAGGTCGAGCGCCTCGCCGAGCGTTCGCACCAGCAGCGTCTTACCCAGACCCGGAACGCCTTCCAACAGGACATGACCCCCGGCGAACAACGCGACCAGCGTGCCCTCGACGATCCCCTCATGGCCCACGATCGCCTTGGCGATCTCCGTCCGCAGACGCCCGTAAGCCTCCCGGAACCCCGCAATGCGCGCCTCCAGTGTCATGCGTTTCCAGGAACTGCCCCCCGTCTTCCGCTTAGAGCCAGCGAACCCGTGTCTTGCGCCCGTCCTCTTCGCGGTTCCCGGCGAAGGCCCGCAACGTCAGGTCCACTCCGGTCGGATCGAACCATGCATCCACCCAGCCCACCGGATCGCTGTCCCGGAAGTTGTAACCCACGGCGGGGAGGTTGATCAGTTGCAGGGTGTCCCGCTGCCGGATGCCCCACACGTGCGAGTGCCCGTAGAACACGGCCTTCACGTGGGCATGCGGACGAAACAGCTCGAACATCCGGTCCGCGTCCAGCAGGTCCCCGTCGCCGTCGCCCAGCGTGTGGTGCACGAAGAAGACCATCGGCCGATCCGCCTGCGCCGGGAGGAAATCCGCCAGCCATTGCCGCTGCGCGCGTCCGAGCAACCCCGCCACCTTGTCCACGTACAACAGCGAATCCAGCACCACCACCCGCACCGCCGGATGCTCGATGACCACCACGTGTTTCCCGGCAATCTCCTGGCGCTGTCCGGGCGGCGCCTCGAACACCCGGAAGAAGTTCGCCCGATCGTCGTGGTTCCCCAATCCCACATAGACCGGCGCCACCTCCGCCACCGGCTTCAACAGCGCCGCCAGTTCCTGGTAATCCTCCAGGTAACCGGCCAGACGTGCGGCGTCCCCGTTGATGATCACCCCCTGGGGCCGCACCGCCACCACGTCCGGCGCGATCCGGAGCAGGTTCTCCCACGGATTGAAGCCACGATGCCCGTTCTTCCGGTCCCCCGGAATGTGGGTGTCCGAGAGCAGGGCGAGATGCAGCCGGTCCGGAGCGCTGTCCGGTTCCGCCCCCCGGACCCCCTGCCCCACCCACGGCAGGGTCGAGCCGGCCAGGCCGGCGAACTTCAGAAATCGGCGACGATCCACAGGTTGATACAGGAGTCCGGGCATGAACGGCCTTTCGTTTCGCGATCCCCGAAGCGAATCGCGATCCGCCGGCCGGGACAAGCCAAACCGGGGCCCTTCAACCACCACAATTCGCGTGGCGCGATCCCTGCCGGTTCGCAGGATGTTCCCCATGCGCCTCACCGTGAGCCTTCCGCCCGCCAGCAGCGCCCTCGCCACCGCCCTGGTCCTCCTCCCGCTGCAACCGCTCCCGGCGGACGGTGCCGGGGGCGCCGCGGCCTGGCATGTCGCGCCCCATGGCGACGATGCCCACCCGGGCGATGCCCAACGCCCCTTCGCCTCCCTCGAACGCGCCCGGGACGCCATCCGCGCCCTGCCCCGCCCCCTGCCCGAGGGCGGTGTGACCGTGTGGATCCATGACGGCGAATACCCCGTTCGCTCCACCTTCCGGCTCACCCAGGCCGATTCCGGCACCGACACCGCCCCGATCGTCTATCGAGCCGCCGACCGGGCGCAGCCCCGCTTCTCCGGAGGCCGGCGCCTCAGCGGCTTCACACCAGCCACCGCGGAGGGCCCGGGGACGCGACTGCCCGAGAACGTCCGGACCCAGGTGCGCCAGCTCGACCTGCGCTCGGCCGGCATCGAACGCTGGCTGCCCCTGGAACTGGGCGGGTTCGGAAGCGGACGCGGCTTCCGCACCCACCCGGTGATGGAACTCTTCGTCGATCATCAACCGCTCCCCATGGCCCGCTGGCCCAACGACGGGTTTGTCCACACGGACGAAGTCCTGGGTCCGCTCACCCTCCCCGCATGGGACGGGAAACGCGGCACCGTCGAAGGCCGCTTCCGCTACGCCGGCGACCGGCCAGCCCGCTGGATCGGCGAACCCGACGCCTGGCTCTACGGCTACTGGTTCTGGGACTGGGCCGACGGCTACGAACGCATCGCCCGCATCGACCCCGGCCAGCGTTCCATTGAACTCGCCCCGCCCTGGCATCGCTACGGGTACCGGCATCAACAGCGTTACCACGCCATCCACATCCTCTCCGAACTCGACGCCCCCGGGGAATGGTACCTCGACCGCGCCTCCGGCCGCCTCTTCGTCCTCCCGCCCCGCACTCCTGATCGCGCCCTCGACGACGCCCTCGTCGAACTCTCCCTCCTCGCCGAACCCATGGTGGTCCTCGACAACGTCTCCCACGTCACCTTCGAGGGAATCGCCTGGGAACTCGGCGCCGCCGATGGCATCCAGGTCCGCGGTGGCGCCCACTGCCGCTTCGTCGGATGCACCATCCGCAAACTCGGTGGCACCGGCCTCGAAATCGACGGCGGCCACCGGCATCGTGTCCAGTCCTGCGACCTTCACACCCTCGGCCGCGGCGCGCTCCGCATCGCCGGCGGCAACCGGCAAACCCTCTCGCCCGGCGCGCACGTCGTCGAAAACTGCCATCTGCACCACCTCTCCCGCATCGACCACACCTACACCCCGGGCGTCTGGCTGGACGGCGTGGGGCATCGCCTTGCCCACAACCTCGTTCACCACGTGGCCAGCAGCGCCTTCCGCGTCGGCGGCAACGATCACCTCATCGAACTCAACGAAGTCCACCGCGTCGTCCTCGAGTCCGACGACCAGGGCGGTGCCGATCTCTGGGGCAACGCCACCTACCGCGGCATCGTCTTCCGCCACAATTACTGGCATCACCTCGGCAACTGGGACGGGCGCGCCGAGGAATCCCCCACCGGTCAGGCCGGCATCCGCCTCGACGACGCCATCTCCGGTGTCCTCATCGAAGGCAATGTCTTCCAGCGCTCCTCCGCCGGACGCGTCGGCTTCGGCGGTGTGCAGATCCACGGCGGCAAGGACAATCACCTCGTCGGAAACCTCTTCGTCGATTGCGGCGCCGCCGTGAGCTTCACCGCCTGGGGCGACCGGCGCTGGCGCGAATTCGTCCGCAACGCCCTCGACGATCCCGCCATCGACCGCGCCCTCTATCTCGAACGCTACCCCGCTCTCGCCCGTCTCGCCGACGATCACGACGTCAACCGCCTCTCCGGGAATGTCGCCCTCCGTTGCGCCCGCCTCCTCCTCCGCTCCCCCGGACGCCAGATCCTCGAAGACAACCGCGAACTCGACGATCCCGAACTTCTCCGCGAAGGCCCCGACGGGCGCCTCGTCTGGTCCGACGCCGATGCCCGCCGCCTGGGCCTGCCCGACATCCCCTTCGCCCGCATCGGACTCTACCAGGATCCCCATCGCCAGCGCCTGCTCCGGTGAAAGCCCGGATCCGTCGGTTCATGGTATGAGCGCACAAGACGGATCGTCCGTGAACCGCACCTAACGGTGGGCGGCCAGGGCCACTCCGCCAATCACCACGGCTCCCACGCCGTGCTGTTCCAGGATCCGGGCGACCCCTCCGCAACCTCGATGATCGACTCGGGATCCGGCATCCCTCAGCCGTATCCATGCAGTAAGGAGGAAAGCGATGGCGCCGCAGGCTTTCGGGCAAGACGAGGAGTGATCGAGGCGCGTATCGGAACCGAGATACGTAACGAGCGAACGACGAAGCTCTTGCCCGAAAAGATCAAGCCAGCGCGCCCGACCTTACTGCATGGCTACGGCTCAGCCCTTCCTCCTGGCGTCGATCGGAACGGGCGAAATCCCGGCAAACCGGTCCCCCATCGATCACGCGGCCCTGACCCGCTCCTCAATCGTCATCGCGGCGACGCGTTCGATCTCGGCCTGCCGCGAAGCCCGGGCCACGCGGCTGACTCGGGGCCGGTCCATCGCCACATCGGGCGGCGGGTTCGCACCCATGACGCGAGCCTTCACCCGGCCGTCCACGGGTGGCAAGAAACGATCCGCGAGACCGGCGCATCCCAGGTTATCGGAACTCTTGGAACTCCCCTAATCCACCCCTCGCACGACTCGTACTCAGCCCGAAGGGCGGTACTCGTACTCGTCATCGATCCCGCAGACACACCTTTTCGATTGTCGCCTTGTGGCAGGTGCGATGGGTTCGATCGTGTTCGGTCCTCCCATTCCACGTGCGAACTGGGCTGGGCGATTACGAGTACGATTACGAGTACGATTACGATGACGAGTACGAGGGGAACCCGGGCACATCTCCATGTTGTCGGAGATGCGATCGGTCGAGGGATACGACGAGGGGACCGTCGGGGTCGGGGGCGGAGTCGGCATCGGAATCGAACCGCAACGAACTCCGGGGATGCGCGAAGCTTCCTGGCTCCTGTCGATACCGATTCCGAGTGCAACCCCGACCCCGATTCCGTTGCATCTTCCGACAACTCGGAGATGCGCTCCGGGAGGGCGTGGAGGTGACGGATCGCGAGTGTCCACCGCAAGCGAACCCATGGATCGCAGGACGGCGGAGTCGCGGTGTTGACGCGTGATGGCGGCTTTGGACGAGTGGCCTGATGAACCCCGCCCGGTCCCGGTGTCACTGTCTGCCGTCCACGCGACGGTCGCTTCTGCGATCCGTCCTGGCCGCCTCGGTGGCGCCTGTTTTTGTCCCGGCGCGGGTGCTGGGGCGGGGCGCCGAGCCTGCCCCGAACAGCAAAGTGACCCTGGGTGTGATCGGGGCGTGGGAGCAGGGGCATTCGGGCATGCTGGCTTTTCTGGCGCAACCCGGGGTTCCGCTGGGCCTGTGAGCTGGCGCTGAACGGCCGGCTGGGCGCCATCCGCGAGATCCAGGTCTCCGTGCCGGGCGGTCGTGCGGGACCCCGGTTTCCCGGGCAGCCCGTGCCGGATTACGTGGACTGGGACCGCTGGGTGGGTCCCGCGCCCGAAACGACGTTTCAGCCAGCGCTTTAGTCAGCACCGGCGGGCCCTGCGGTACAGCCGCTCACTTGAGCGTTTCCTCGACCAGGATCTGCTCGAACAGTTCGTAAACCAACGACCGCCGTTCCGCGAACAGGCAATCGAACGTGCGGACCCGATCCTTCACCGAGTCGGCGTACAGGATCCGATAGCCACCGACCCGCAATCTCCAGTACCCGGACAGCCTCCCCTCGAGTGCCTTGGTGTCCCCGGCGGGCAGCCTCTTCATGGCCCGGACCAGACGGCGCGGTTCGGGTGGCAGGGCCCGCACAAAGACCTCCGCCTGCGGGTGAACGATGACTCTATTCATCGAGGCAGGCAATGTCCTTGCCTTGGGAACGCCCGGCCTCGAAGTTTCGGATGGTCTTCATGGCCTTGGGATTCGCCAGGAGCTCCAGCGTCTCGATGATGGCTTCCATGCGCTCCTTGGAAACCAGGAAACCGGCGACCCGCCCATGACTGGTGATGGTCACCGACTTCCTTGCGGGGAGCTGTCGCAGCAGCCGGGGCAGTTGCGCCTGCGCTTCCGTGGTGGTCACCGTATTTTTCATGGAAATCCACGTAGCATGATGGTTGACGACTGTAAACCGCGTTTCCTTGGCGAAAGCCGGGAATGGCGACTGGAGCGCGGACAGCCCTGTCCGCGAGTCCCACCATCTGGCGAGGGGTGGTCCTGGAAGCGCTTCAGAGCCTGCGGATGAAGCGTTCCATCCGCTCCACCGCCTGCTCGAGCTGCGGGAGGGACGTAGCAAAGCAGCAACGCAGGTACCCTTCCCCGCTCGGCCCGAAGGCGCCGCCCGGCACGCACGCGACGTTCTCCTCCTTCAGGAGCCGCAGGGCGAACTCCCGGGACGCAAGGCCGGTCGAGGCCACCGACGGGAAGGCGTAGAACGATCCCCGGGGCAGGTGACACTGCAATCCCATCGCATTGAAGGCGCTGACAACGAAGTTGCGCCGCAACCGGTACTGTTCCCGCATTTCGATCGTGTCCGATTCGCCATGGCGGATCGCCTCGAGGGCGGCCTCCTGGCTGATGATGCTGGCGCACAGCATCGAGTACTGGTGGATCCGCATCATCGCCTCGGTCAGGCCCACCGGCGCGCAGGCGTACCCGATCCGGAACCCCGTCATGGCATAGGCCTTCGAGAAGCCGTGAAGGAAGATGGTCCGCTCCCGCATGCCCGGCAGCGACGCGATCGAGACGTGCTCCCCTTCGAAGGTCAGCTCGGAATAAATCTCGTCGGTGATCACCAGGAGGTTATGGCGCTGCGCCAGCGCGGCAATCGCATCGAGTTCCCCGCGCGTCATCGTCCCGCCGGTCGGGTTGGTCGGGAAGTTCAGCAGCAACGCCTTGGACCGTGGCGTCAGCACCGCCTCGATCGCCTCGGCACGCACGGCGAACCCGTCTTCCGCCCGGCACGCCACCGGCACCGGCACGCCATGGGCCAGGGCGATGCTGGGCGAGTAACTCACGTAGCACGGCTCGTGGTAGATCACCTCGTCGCCCGGATCGATGATCGCCCGCAACGCCAGGTCCATGGCCTCGCTGACCCCCACCGCGATCAGGATCTCCGTGCGGGGATCGTACCGGACGCCGAACTTCTCCTCCAGATGCCCGGCCAGCGCCTCGCGCAATTGGGGTGTCCCCAGGTTGGAGGTGTAGGTGGTCCGCCCCTTCTCGAGAGCGTAGATGGCCGCCTCGCGGATGTGCCACGGCGTCACGAAGTCCGGCTCCCCCACGCCCAGCGAGATGACTTCCTTCTGGCTGGCCACGATGTCGAAAAACTCGCGGATGCCCGATCGCGGGATGTCCCGCACATGGGATGCCACGAACGACTCCTCGGCCTGCGCACTCATAGGGGCGCCGACGCTAGGTCAACCGGGTCGCCACTGGCAAGGAGCGGCCGGAGTTCAGCCCAACGGCGACGGACGCCCCCGGATCACGGAAACCGAATGGTTCAACGCGGCATTGCGGCCCGGCTTCTCCGGCATGGCCAGCAGCTCCTCCTGGATCGCGTCAAACTCGCCCACGTCGAGCCAGATCCCCGCACAGGCCGGACACTCGTCGATCTCGGTCCGCTTCAGCCGGCTGAAATACCGTCGCATCATCCTCTGCCCTCGACACTTCGGACATGCCCTCGGAGCCAGCGGTCGTTCTTCGACCGTGATCTCGCGGGCCACTTCGCGGATCGCTTCCGACCCGGCCTCGTCGATCTTGCGCAGCTCGAAGTTGTCGAACCAGACCCCCCCGCATCCGCCGTCACACACG
Source organism: Verrucomicrobiia bacterium (assembly GCA_019634625.1). Lineage (NCBI taxonomy): Bacteria > Pseudomonadati > Verrucomicrobiota > Verrucomicrobiia > Verrucomicrobiia bacterium. The sequence continues at coordinate 71,333 of JAHCBA010000024.1, read as the reverse complement.
TCCACCGCGATGGACCCAGCCGCTCGCGTCACCAACTCATGGCCGCACGCCGGACATTTCATGGCCCGAGGGTAGCGACGACGCTCCGGAAACGGCGAGTCTCCTGTGGCCGGATCGCCAGGGTGCCAGGCATCCCGGAGTTGTGGGGAGGGGTGCGAACTTCGCCAGGCGGCGCTTCGGAGGGCCGAGTTCCACGAGGCCGCAACGGTGTGGAGCGTTGGGTTGAGGACTCGCGGAGCTCGTCCCTCCGGTTCGCCAGCTCGGTACCCACAACTTCGGGATGCACCGGCCAGGGTGCCCGACCACCCCCGCTCAACCGTTTCTCCTTAAAGCTCCCGTGCCATCCGTCCGATACCGCCACTGACAGAACCGTCGTGAAAGGGTCCGGTGGAGTGCCCGATCCTCGGCACCTACCGAGGTCGCGGATGCAGCCGCGTCCCCTCGCCGGAGATCGTGAAGGGCGGGGGTCGCAGCGCGAACCCATCCGGCCAGGATGATCTCCCGTGCCCCGGACGGCCCAAGCGTTCAGCGTGCCCGCGTCATCACCAGCCGTGCCTCGCGCAACAGGACCGGAAAGACTCCGGAGCTGTCCCCTCGATTGGTTCCGGCACCGCACCACCGGCCACGCCGTCATCACGATATGCCTGGCGATCACGGGGCTGGCATGGCATTCCGTGCGCCTCCGTGAAATCGAGCAGGGCGAGACACGTTTCCATGCCCTCGTCGATGAAACCACCTATCGCATTCAGCGACGCCTCCTGGACTACGACCAGCTCCTGCGGACCGCCGCCAGCCTGTTCCCGGCCTCCGACCATGTGGACAGGAGGGAATGGACCGAGTTCGTCTCCCACGCCCGCATCCTCGAATGGAACCCGGGCCTCGTCGGATTCGGCTTCGCCCTGCGCCTGGAACCCGGCGGGGTCGAGGCCCACGAATCCATCCTGCGTGCCAGCGGATTCCCGGATTACCGCGTCCATCCGCGAACCCTCCAGGACCCGCTCTCGGCCGTCCTCTACCTGGAACCGTCGGACGGCCCGTTCCGCCACGCCCTCGGTCTCGATCTGTTCTCCGAACCCGCGGCAGCGCGCGCCCTGGGCCGCCTCGATCCAAACGGCGGAACGGTCATGTCGGCCCGATTGTCGTTGCCGACGGGAGGACCCGAAGAACCTCCACCTGGCTTCCTCCTCGCCACCACGGCCTTTCCACCGAGCGCCCCCGGCACCCTGGAGGCGGAAGCGCCCGCAGATCCGCTCGGGTACGTGTTCGCTCCCGTCGCCATCGGAAACTTCTTCCGTCACCTGACGGGCTCGGACGCCGGCGACCCGCTGGTTTCCGTGTACGAGGTTTCCGAGGGTGGTCACACCGTCCGCATCCACCCGGAGTCGGCGGATCCCCTGTCCACTGCGGACCGTGCCCCGCGATGGGAAGTGGAGCGGGGACTGGAGCACGGGGGCCATACCTGGCGCCTGCGCTTCGTCTCGACCCGCGAATTCGAGCGTGCGCACCTCACCGCCCAACCCTGGCTGGTGGGGGCTGGCGGCCTGCTCCTCAGCCTGGTCCTGGTGAGTCTGATGGGAGCCCTGGCCGACACCCGCCGCCGGGCCGCCGAACTGGCCGACGACATCACCCGCCAACTCCGCTTCCGCGAGGCCCTGCTCCGGCAGTTCGTGGAACACGCCCCGGCCGCGGTGGCCATGTTCGACCGGCAGATGCGCTACCTGATGGCCAGCCGTCGATGGATCGAAGAGTACCACCTGGGGAACCGCGAACTCACAGGGTGCAGCCACTACGAGATCTTTCCCGATATCCCCGACCGCTGGCGTGCCATCCATCGGCGCTGCCTGGAAGGCGCCGTCGAACGCTGCGACGAGGACCCGTTCGCGCGGGCGGACGGGCGGGTGGACTGGTTGCGCTGGGAAATCGAACCCTGGAGGGATGCCTCGGGCGGGATTGGCGGGATCATCATGTTCACCGAGGTCATTACCTCGGAGAAACAGGCGCAGGACGCCTTGCGCTCGGCCAAGTGGGAGGCCGAGCGGGCCCATCGCGAAGTGATGGACATCAACCGGCAGCTCGAAGAGGCCATCGCCCACGCCAACCGCCTGGCCGACGCGGCCGAGACGGGCAACCGCACCAAGAGCGCCTTCCTCGCCACCATGAGCCACGAAATCCGGACCCCCATGAACGCCATCATCGGGTTCACCGGACTGCTCCTCGACTCCCGCCTCGATCCGGTTCAGCGCGAGCACCTCGAAACGATCCGTTCAAGCGGTGAAACCCTGCTCGGCCTGCTCAACGACATCCTCGATTTCTCCAAGATCGAGGCCAACAAGATCCGTCTGGAATCGGTCCCTCTGGACCTGACCGCCGTCCTCCACGACTGCCGCAAGCTCCTCCTGCCTCAGGCCATGTCCAAGGGCCTGTCCCTGGAATCGTCCGCCGACCCCAACCTGCCCAATCCCATCGAGGGCGACGCCGGCCGCATCCGCCAGGTCGTCCTCAACCTTCTCAGCAACGCGATCAAGTTCACCCCGGCCGGTTCCATCACCCTCCTGGCCCGGACGGTCTCCCTCCAGGACGACCATGCAACGCTTGAAGTCGAAATCCGCGACACCGGCATTGGCATCCCCGAGGACAAGCTCGACCTCCTCTTTCAGCCGTTCAGCCAGGTCGATGCCTCCACCCAGCGCCGCTACGGCGGCACCGGACTGGGATTGGCCATCGCCCGTCACCTCGCCGAGGCGATGAACGGCAGCCTCACCGTGGAAAGCCGCGAAGGCCAGGGCACCGCCTTCCGCTTCCGTTTCCCGGCCCGCCTCGCCGCCCCCGCCGCCCCCGCCGCCCCCGCCGCACCGACTCCCACCCGCCCGCCGGTCGTCGCGTCCGACGTCGCCCGCCCGGGCACACCCCCCCAACCTCCCGGACGCTCCCCGCTCCGCATCCTTGTCGCCGAGGACAATCCCGTGAACCAGCGCGTCATCCTCGCCCAACTGGCCCGCCTGGGACATCAAGCCAATGTCGTCACCAACGGCGTGGAGGCCTTGAAGCACCTCGAGAGCTCCCCCTGCGACGTGGTGCTGATGGACGTCCACATGCCTGAAATGGATGGGCGCGAGGCGTCCCGCGTTCTTCGCGCCCGGCAACCGCGCACCGCGGGTCCTGTCATCCTCGCCCTCACCGCCAGCGCCATGAAGGAGGACGAACACGCCTGCCTCACCGCCGGCATGGACGGCTTCCTCACCAAGCCGCTGCGCCTGCCCGAACTGGCGACGGCTCTCGAAGACGCCATCGCAGTCCTCGCCGGAAGGGCCCAGGCCGGCGGCTGAATCGGTCGGGCCGCTCCCGCCAGACGCGCCCCCGGCCCTTCGAAGACATCCTTTCGCCTACTGCCAGGTCAATTGCAGGACACCGCCCTGAACCTGGACGGTCTGGATCGTCAGCGCCGATCCGCCGCGCAGCCGGAAGAACCGATGGCCGGCGCCCAAGGGTACCGTGGCCGTGCGACTCGCCACCGAGACCGTCGCCGCTGGTTCCGGCGCATAGGGTCCCTGCACCGCCGGGGCCGATTCAACCACCACCTCGTCCACGACCTCCGCAATCGTGCGCCACGCCGCAATCCCACCCGGCGCCGAGGTGTCGTTGATCAGGGTCCGAACCCCCGTGGCCGGATCCACCGAGAACCATTCCGCATGACCCGCCCCGGCGCGCTCGTACCACACCATGCGGAAGGCATAGAAGCCGGACTGCGGAACCACAAAGTCGAAGGTGGTGTTGGCCGGCCCGCCGTTATGGAAGGCCAGCGGGGCCGTCCCCGGCGATACAGGCGCCCGGGCCACCGCGATCTTGTAGCCGTCGTCGGTCACCACCCCAAAGCGGTGAACCCCGGCCGGCAGCTCCAGGTACGTGAGAATCTCGACGGCAAAATCGTTGTTCCCGTTCCCGGTGACATCCGGGTCGATGCCCGGAACCGGAAGGTCGTCCTCGAAGAAGCCCGCCATGGCCCCGATCACCTTGTTGAAGTTGATCCGGTCCACGGTGTCCTGGACGTCCACTTCCCGGGGGATGGAGGAGTTGGGTGCGAGCTGGTTCTCAGCCCGGTCCAGACTGTTCTCCAGCGGGCCCAGATCGAACGGGGCCTGCACCACCCGGACCCGGAATCCGCGCTCGGTCCCGCTGGCGTTGACCCGGGCCGCCAACGGCAGCGAACGATAGGTGACGGTGAAGGACCACTCGGTGCTGACCTCGACCCCTTCGCTGTCCAGGAAGATCACCCGGGCGGTCACCAGGCTGCCCGAAGGAGGCAGCGCGGCAAGATCGTGCCGCACCACCGCGCCGTCGGCGGTCGCCTCCACCACGGCCCCCGGCACCGCCTCCCCATTCACCTCGAGCCGGACGGTCCCCACGTTGACCGTCGTGTCACGGTTCGCCAGCGTCGCCTGGAGGGAGGGCCGTACACTTTCGACCGTGGTCCCTGCCGCCGGGAGAGTGGCGCTGACAGTCGCCCGCTGCACGCCGGGATCGGGCACGGGGACGAACACCATGTAGTTGAGCTGCCGGTAGGCGTCGCTGGTGCTGGTGGTGACATGACGCAATCGAAGCGTCGTGGTGCCACTCAGGCGCAGCACGATCCGGTTGGCGCCCGTGCCGTCGGTCAGGGGCACGTTCTGATAGTCGAATCCCCCGCGCTGCCCGAGGAAGGTCCCGAGGAGCTGGGCCGGCGCGTCGGGTTCGGACCGATCCCCGGTCACCCGTTCGAGCACGCTTTCCCCGAAGGCCAGGTTCACCACCTGCTTCCGCAGGTACACCTCGTACGTCCCCGGAGCGAAGTCTCGCGTGTACTGCATCCACTCGCCCGCCACGATGTCCCCGACATCGTAGTCGTACACCCCGGCATCCGGACCGCCCGCGGCGACGAACTTCGCGCGCGGCTTGTCCAGCGTCCGCGCCATGCGGATCGGATCGAAGGTGCGGTACCGCGTGTTGGTGAAGTTCGGGCCCGCCCGCGTGTCCGAGTAGTCCACGTCTCGGATGCCCTCCTGGTTGTTGTACGTGTCCGGCGCCGGCCCGCCGTCCTCGGGATACGGCACCGGATCGTTGATGTATTCGCCCGCCTGAAAGTTGTAGTCCTCGACCTCGATGATCCGGTTGCCGGAGGCGAAGGTGTCGAATTGGAAGGCGATCTCCCGGCTCACCCCCTCGGCGTCCACCACCCGGGCCAGGGCCTGATAGTTCACGTTCGCCTCGAGGACCCCTGCCAGACTCACCGTGCGCGTCGTCCCCGTTCCAGCCACCGCCAGCCCGTTTGCCGCCGTGTACTCGGTTCCGTTCAGCACGATGGAGAACGCCCCGTCCGCCAGGGGCGCATCGTCGCTGGCCGTGAACGACAGGGTCGTGCTGGCCGGCAGGAAGTTCGAGGCCGGGCTCGGCTGCAGCGCGGAAATGACCGGCGGTTCGTTCGCCGCCGCCGGCGCCGAGGCCACCACGGCGTTGTCGTAATCGACCCGGTAGGGATCCTCCGGCGCCCCCGCATCGAAGTCCTGGTAAAGGTAGAGGACGAAATGGCCCTGGGTGATGTAGGGGGCGGCCGGGTCGTCCGTGCCGTTGGCCATGACATCCGCCGCCGGCGTGTCCACCACCCGCTTCTCGAACAACACGACGCTCGGGTCGTCGCGGTCCAGGACCTGGGCGAGGAGATACACGTTGCCGCCACGCACGGTCATCTCGAGCGAGAGAATGACGTTCTCGTTCCGGATCGGTTCCGGCGGGTCCTCGTTGTAGAAGTATTTCCCGATGCCCTTGGTGATGAGGATGTCGGTGGTGGACTTCGCCAGACCATACCCCGCCAGGGTCGAGGCGCCGGTGCTGGTCGGGATGAATCCGAGCACCGCGAACGAATCCTTGGCCCCTCCCTCCACCAGATCCACCTGGAACGTCAGGCGCTCGCCCTCCCGAAGCTCAAAGGTGCGGGTCGTCTTGGTGCTGGCAATGAAGATCGCCTGGCCCACCGGCGGGAGCCGGAACTGAAACAACCCGTCCGCCACCGCCGGACGGGGCAAAGCCGCGTTGAACGAGAAATCCTCCCATCCCTCCTTGCCGCTGTTGAAGTCGTCCAGCAACGCCCGGTCGGTCACGAAGACTTCCGCATTGTCGTAGGTCACCTGGTACGGGTTCTCCGGCGCGTTGGCATCGAAATCCTGATACAGGTACAGCACGAACCGGCCCTCGGTCAGATACGGCGCCGCCGGTTCGTCCGTGCCGTTGGCCATGACATCCGCCGCCGGCGTGTCCACCACGGTCTTCTCGAACAACACCGCCTCCTGGTTGTCCAGGTCGAGCACCCGGGCCGTCAGGATCACGTTGCCGCCCAGCGCCGTCATGGTAAGCGACAACGCCACGTTCTCGTTCTTCACCGGCTCGGGCGGGTTCTCATTATAGAAGTACTTCCCGATACCCTTGGTGATCAGGATGTCCGTGGTGGACTTGGCCATGCCGTACCCCGCCAGGGTGGACGCCCCGGTCGAGGTCGGAATAAACGCCAGCACGGCGAAGGAGTCCTTGCCTCCCCCCTCCACCAGATCCACCCGAAACTCGATGCTTCGCCCCTCCTTCAGCTCGAAGGTCTCCGTGGTCTTGGTGCTGGCAATGAAGATCGCCTGGCCCGCCGGCGGCAGGGTGAACTTGAACCGGCCGTCCTCCACCTGCGGCAACGGCAGCGCCGCATTGAACGAGAAATCCTCCCAGCCGGACTTCCCGCTGTTGAAATCGTCCAGCACCCGTCCCTCGGCGGATGGCAGCCCGGTGAACACTCCAGCGGTCCAGCACGCCAGGACCAGGCCCCGCAGCCAGTTCATGCCCTTCATCATTCGATCAGTGGGTTCGGCCCCTTGGTCCCGGAAAGGCCCGTCCAGGTCAATTCATTTTCCCGCCAGCGCCAGAAAGTTGCCGATCATCCGCCGCCCCTCCTGCGTCAGGATGCTCTCCGGATGAAACTGCACCCCCCAGATCGGATGGCTCCGGTGCCGCAACCCCATGATCTCGTCCGGATCCTCCTCGCACCAGGCCGTCACTTCGAGACACTCCGGAAGCGTCTCGCGCCGCACCACCAGCGAATGGTACCGCGTGGCGGTGAACGGATTCGGCATGTCCCGAAAGAGATCCTGCCCGTCGTGACGGATCTGCGAAGTCTTGCCGTGCATCATCCGCCGATGCACCACCACCTCCGCCCCAAAGGTGTGGCCGATGCACTGGTGCCCCAGACACACCCCCAGCACCGGCACCCGCGGACCGAATTCCCGGATGATCTCGTTCGACATCCCCGCCTCCCGCGGCGAGCACGGGCCGGGCGAAATGACGATCCGGTCAGGGTTCAGCGCCCGGATCTCCTCCACCGTGATCCGGTCATTGCGATGCACCGCCAGATCCGTCCGCAACTCGCCAAGGTACTGGACCAGGTTGTAGGTGAACGAGTCGTAGTTGTCGATGACCAGGACCATGTGCGCCGGATGTTGGGCGAGGCGCCGGGACAGGAAAGGGGAAACTCGGGGAACCGTGCCCAAGTGCCCAGGATGTTCTCAGGTCACGAATTCCAATTCCTGCCGGTGGGGCAGGAGGCCCCGCTCAAACCCCTTCCCAAGAAACCGTCGGATGCTCTCCCGCCCCTTTTCCCCGTAATCCAGCGTCCAGTGGTTCACGTACATCCCCACAAAACGGTCCGCCAGATCCCGCCCCATGTCCCGCGCATACTGGAGCGCATGTTCGACCGCCTCGGCCCGGTGATCCAGGGCGTATCGGATGCTCTCCGCCAGCACCTGGGACACCTGTCGGCGGACGGCCGGGTCGAACCGCTTGTGAATCACATTGCCGCCCAGGGGCAGCGGCAGCCCGTCATTTCGCTCCCCCCACCACACCCCCAGATCCGCACAACACTCCAACCCCTCGTTCCGATAGGTCAGTTGCCCCTCGTGGATGATCAATCCCACCTCCGCCCCACCCGTCCGCACCATCTCGAAAATCCGGTCGAACGGCACCACGACCAGATCCAGTTCCGCCCCGGCCCGCTCCAGCCACAATTGCAGCGCCAGGAAGGCACTCGTCATGCGCCCCGGTATCGCGATCCGCGCCCCCCGGATCGCCTCCCGATCCATCGCGCGCCGGGCCACCAACATCGGGCCGTAGCCGTCCCCCATGCTCGCGCCGTTGGGCAGCAGCGCATATTGGTCACTCACATGGGCGTACGCATGCAGGCTCACCGCCGATACGTCCAGTTCCCCCCGCGTCGCCCGCTCGTTCAACGTCTGAATGTCCTGAAGCACGTGTTCGAACCGCATCCCCCCCGTGTCGATCTTCTCCCGGGCAAGGGCATAGAACATGAAGGCGTCGTCCGGATCCGGTGAATGCCCCAGGGTCAGCGCGCGCGCAGACGTCATGCCCCCACCCTAGGCCGCCCGCCCCCAACCGGCCAAGCCGCCAATCCCAATCCCCGACCCCACGCAAGTGGGTCAACAAATTCAATAAATCGGCAGGCATCCTGACAATAAATCGGCAGGCATCCTGAAATCTATCAGTCAATAACTAACAACAAAATGGCAGGCTTCTTGATATTGTCGTCAACAACTAACCCAACGATAAACTGCCCGGCTTTTTAATGTGAATGTTGTCCCCGCTCCTTGGTCATCCGGACATCCCTGTGCTGTTGCACTTGCGCCCCCGCGCCGATCGCTTGTCAGGCGTTTTCAACGCGGCGCCCACCCTTGGCTTCGAATCGTCGATCTGGACCGGTCCGGGATCCTGCCCCCTCGAAGCACCCGCTTTCGCATCGTCCGCTTTCCCTCCTGTCCCCCGTCCATGCAGGATTCGCGCCATGCTGCGACTCGAGCACCTTGCGGAACTGGCCGCCTGCCATGCCTCGGATCTAGCCGTCCGGGTCGAGGAGTTCGATCTCGGCGGCCGCCACTTCGCATGGAACACCCGGCCGGCACTGATGGGCGTAATCAATCTGTCCCCCGACTCCTGGTACCGCGAGAGCGTCGTCCTGGACCCCCGGGCCGCCCTCCGACGCGGCACCATTCTCGCCGCCCAGGGCGCCGATCTCGTCGATGTCGGTGCTGAATCGACCCTGCCCCACGCCGACCGGGTGACCGTGGCGCGCCAGACCGATCGCCTGGTGCCCGTCATCCGCGGACTTCATGAGCGAGGGATCCTCGTCTCTGCCGAGACCTATCATCCCGAAGTCGCCCAAGCCTGCCTCGAGGCAGGAGCAAGCGTGCTCAACCTGACCGGCACCGATCCCACCGAATCCATTTTCCGCCTCGCCGCCGCCTTCGATGCCGGGGTCATCCTGTGCTACGTCCAGGGCGAAAACGTCCGCGAGGTCGGCGCCTTGGATCTTCGCTCCGATCCCGTCCCCCTCCTCCACGACTTCTTCGCCCGCCAGATCGACCGTGCCACCCGCTGCGGCGTGCGACGCCTCCTCATCGATCCCGGGCTCGGATTCTACTACCGCAATCTGACGGACGGCACGGACCGGGTGCGCCACCAGATGGCGGTATTCCTCCACACTTTCCGGCTGCGGCGCCTTGGCTGGCCGGTGTGCCACGCCTTGCCCCACGCCTTCGAGTCCTTCGGGGACGAGGTCCGAACGGCCGAGCCCTTCTTCGCGGTCCTGGCTGCGCTCGGACGGACCGATCTGTTCCGCACCCACGAACTGCCGAGAGTCCGGGCCGTCCTCGAAACCCTGGCGGCGTTTTGACCCGTTGACTTGCCGGGCCACACCCGCAAACTGCCTTCCCAAATGCGTCATGACCTGACGAATTTCCTCCGGAAGTGGGACTACCAGCCCGGGGAGCTTCGCGTCCGCCGTTTCAAGGGGCGCGATGGCGCCCACAAGATCCAGCTCCGCGTCGATCTTGGCGTCCTCCAGATGGAGGCCGAGGGACGCCCCGACGGGCGCCGCCCCATGGGCCACGAATCCTGGCTCCAGTTCTACCAGTCCCGCCTCGGCGAACACATCGCCAGTCAGGGGGACGACGATGGATTCGCCCTCAAGGCCGAGGATTGCCAGCGCCTGCAGCAGGAGGCCATCCAGTACTACCACCGCTACATCTGCCTCTTTCAATTGGGTGACCACGCCGGCGTCCTGCGCGACACCGACCGCAACCTGGAGGTCTTCCGCCTCCTCGAGGAGTACTCCGAAGTGCCCGAGGTGGCCGCCACCCTCGCGGTCTTCAAACCGCAGGTGCTCCTGATGCGCACCCGTGCCCAGGGGGCCCTGGCCCTGGATGCCGACGATCCCCACGGTGCCATCCGCGCCATCGAGGCGGGCGTCGCGGCGATTCGCAGCCTTTTCCGCGACCACGAACAAACCGATCTCGCCGATCAGGCCGTCGAAGTCCGCATGCTCGAGTCCTGGCTCCAGGAACTGCGCCCGCACCTGCCCGTCTCCCCCCGTCAGCGTCTCGAGATCGATCTCAATCAGGCCATCGCACGCGAGGATTACGAGAAGGCCGCCGAACTCCGCGATGCCCTGAAACGCCTCAAGGAATAGCCGCCTCCCGGACGCGGAAATCCCATTGCGGTCCTCCACTCCGTCCGCGGATAAACCCGGATGCATTACCTCTGGATCGTCCTCATCGGCCTGGCGGGAGGCGTCGCCAGCGGCCTCTTCGGCGTCGGCGGCGGCCTCATCATGGTCCCCGGCATGACTCTCCTCCTCAAGGCCGACCTGAAACTCGCCGTCGGCACCTCCCTTGCCGTCATCGTTCCCACCGCCCTCGTCGGCGTCTTCAAACACCACCACCTGCGCCAGGTGGACTGGCAAATGGCCGCCTGGCTCGCCCCGGCCGCCGTCGCCGGGGGCCTAATCGGACCGTGGCTCACCACCAAGCTGTCGTCCCCGGAACTCCAGCGCCTCTTCGGCGTCTTCCTCATCGCCGTGGGCGTCCGGCTGACGATCGTGGCCCGTTGAGGCAGCGCCGCGCTCCTTCAGAACACCTCCACCGGCAGCCCGGTCAGCTGGTGCACGCGGCCCGCAATCTCCGAAAGCGCCCGCAACGATAAATGCCGGCAGCGCGGCGAATGCAGCGAACGGGTGGCCGAATAGACCTGAACCAGGGAGATGCGGGCTCCCGCCTCCCGCAGCGCCACCAACCGTCGGGCATAGGCCGCGAGCTCCGCGGGGTCGGGCCCCAATCCATCCAATTCCACGAACATGCTCTGGATCACCACCGGCCGCTGCCGGCCCACCTCGAGTATCCCTTCCAGCACCTTCTCGATCGGCACCGCGGGCCGGTTGATCCGGTCCATGAACCCCTGGGTCCCCGCATCCAGCTTCGCCCAGATCTCGTCGGCCCGCGTGAACAACCGCAAACCGGCCCGCACCGACGGCCGATCCAGCGCGCTGGCGTTGGTGATCAGAACCAGTTTGAAGTACGGCGCCAGACCGGCCGCCCGCAGGTGGACCACCCCTTCCACCGCCTCCCCGAAATTCGGGCACAACGTCGGTTCACCGTCCCCGCTGATCGCCACATGGGCCAGACGGAGCATCTCCTCCGGCAGCCCCGTCAGGTCCGGATGCAGCCGCAGCATCCCCGCCTCCACCCGGGTCAGGGCCCCGGCCAGCTCCCGTGCCAGCTTCCGGGCATCCACCGGTGTCGGGCCCGCCCCCCTCGACGCCGCGTCCCGTTCCACTTCGCAGTAGCAGCAGTCGAAATTGCAGTGCCTGTCGAGGTTGAGGTTCAACCCCACCGAAAGGCCGCGCGCCCGCGAGGAGATCACCGCATAGACATGTGCCGACCCGGCGAAGTAATAGCGCGGACACCCCAGCGCCATGTCCTCCCGCCCCCCCCCTGTGCCCCTCAATCCGCAGGCGGGCTGCGCCCGGGAGACGGGCACCGACACCAGAGGCGTGGCCGACGAAGCGGACATTCCTCTGGATAAGGGCCCAGACCGGCGGACCGCACCCCACCAAACTTGGCTGAATCGCGTCGTATCTTGCGGATTGAGGGTTGCGGCCGGGGACCCGTTGGGACAGCTTCGGCCTTCGTTCAATGGAGCCCGATGCCAGCAAGGGCCTGGTGCAGCGCCTGAGCCAGTCGCAGATCTACCAGGACTACGCCAAAGCCTTCGTGGAAACGACCGGCCTGCCGCTGTCCTTCCAGCCGGTCGAGGCCTGGCAACTGGCGCAGCGCGGGCATCCCCGGGAAAGCCCCTTCTGCGCACTGATGGCCGAAAGCAGCCGCAGTTGCGCCGCCTGCCTCGAAGTCCAGGAACAGGTCCGCCAGAGCGCCTCCGGCCAGCCCGTGACCCTCCGCTGCTTCGCCGGCCTCTGTGACACCGCCGTCCCTGTGCAACTCGGGACCGAAATCGTCGGCTACCTCCAGACCGGCCAGGTCTTCCCTCACACCCCGTCCCGCAGCCAGTTCGCCCGGACCGCCCGGCAACTGGTCGCCTGGGGCCTCAAAGTCGATCTCAACCAGGCCGAGGAAGCCTATTTCCACACCCGCGTCATCGCGCCCCGCCAGTACGAATCCATGGTCCGCCTGCTCGCCATCTTCGCCGAGCACCTTTCCATGGTGAGCAATCAACTCGTCGTGCAGCGCGACCACGCCGAGCCCCAGATGATCGTCCGGGCCCGCCGCTTTATTGACGAACACCAGGCCGAGGACGTCTCCCTCGGCGACGTCGCCCGCGCCGTCAACTGCAGCACCTTCTACTTCTGCAAAATGTTCAAAAAGGCCTCGGGCCTTCACTTCACCGAGTACCTCGCCCGCGTCCGCGTCGAGAAGGCCAAGAACCTCCTCCTCAACCCCAACCTCCGCATCAGCGAAATCGCCTACGAGGTCGGCTTCCAATCCCTCACCCACTTCAACCGCGTCTTCCGCCGCCTCGTCGGCCAGTCCCCGACCGAGTACCGCCGCAAACTCCCCCGCCCATGAATCCGGACCGCCCCCCCTTCGCCAGCCGCCTCCCCACCCGCCGCGAATTCCTCGCCCGCTCCGGCATGGGCTTCGGCCTCCTCGGCCTCGCCACCCTGCTCGGCTCCCAACGCGACGTCGCCGCCTCGGGTTTCCTCAACCCGATGCTGCCCAGGGCTCCCCATTTCCCCGCCAAGGCCAAGCGCGTCATCCACCTGTTCATGAACGGCGGGCCCTCCCATGTGGACAGCTTCGACCCCAAACCCGCCCTCCAGAAATACGCCGGACAGGAACTCCCCACCGGCAACCTCCGCACCGAACGCCGCACCGGCGCCGCCTTCCCCTCCCCCTTCGCCTTTCAACGCCACGGACAAAGCGGCATCGAGGTCAGCGAACTCTTCCCCCACACCGCCGCCTGCATCGACGACATCGCCGTCATCCGGTCCATGCACGCCGATGTCCCCAATCATGAGCCCTCCCTCCTCCTCATGAACTGCGGCGAGGCCCGCCTCGTCCGGCCCAGCCTCGGCTCCTGGGTCACCTACGGCCTCGGCACCGATAACCAGAATCTGCCCGGCTTCATCTCCATGTGTCCGTCGGGGTATCCCATCCAGGAATCCCAGAACTGGCAGTCCGGGTTCCTCCCCAGCGTGTACCAGGGCACCTACATCGACACCCAGCACACCCGGGTGGACCGCCTCATCGAGAACATCCGCAATCGCGCCACCTCCCTCCCCGAACAACGCGCCCAACTCGACCTCCTCCAGCAGCTCAACGAACGCCACCTCCGCCAGCGCCAGCACGAATCCCCCCTCGAAGCCCGCATCCAGTCCTTCGAACTCGCCTACCGCATGCAGCTCGAAGCCGCCGATGCCTTCGACATCTCCCGGGAACCCGAGTCGATCCGGAAACTCTACGGCGACGGCCAGCAGGCCCGCCAGATCCTCATCGCCCGCCGCCTCATCGAACGCGGCGTCCGCTTCGTCCAGCTCTGGCACGGTGCCGGACAGCCCTGGGACAACCACGACGATCTCGAGGTCAATCACCGCCGCCTCGCCCGCGAATGCGACCAGGCCATCGGCGCCCTCCTCACCGACCTCAAACAACGCGGACTCCTCGACGAAACCCTCGTCATCTGGGGCGGTGAGTTCGGTCGCACCCCGACCGTCGAACTCCCCACCCCGGGTGCCAACGCCGGCAAAATCAACGGCCGCGACCACAATCACCACGGCTTCACCATGTGGCTCGCCGGCGGCGGCGTCCGCGGCGGCTATGTCCACGGCGCCACCGACGAGTTCGGCTTCAAGGCCGTCGAGAAACCCGTCCACGTCCACGATCTCCACGCCACCCTCCTCGCCCTCCTCGGCTTCGATCACGAAAAACTCACCTTCCGCCACGCCGGACGCGACTTCCGCCTGACCGACGTGCACGGTCACGTGGTCAGGGAACTCATCGCGTGATCCGTTGCCTCGCCGCCCTCGCCCTCGCCCTCGCCCTGTTCCCCGCCCCGGCGGCGGAACGGACACTCGACTTTTCCCGGATGACCCCGGGTGCGCCCCTCACCGATTTCCGCGCCGCCCTCAACGGCTCCGGTTCGCCTCCCGACTGGCGCCTCATCCGTACCGAGGTCCCCAGCGGCTTCCCCGCCCTCGGCGACGGCCCGCCCGAAGTCTCCCACCAGACCGTCCTGGCCCAGCTCTCCGAAGACCCCACCGACGAACGGTTCCCCCTCCTCATCTATGAGCCCGATGTCTTCGCCGACTTCACCGCCACCCTCCGCTTCCGCACCGTGAGCGGCCGCGTCGCCCGGATGGCCGGGCTCGCCTTCCGGCTCCAGGACGAAAACAACTTCTACATCCTCCGGGCCAGTTCCCTCGGCAACACCCTCCGCTTCTACAAGGTGGTCGACGGCGTCCGCAGCGACCCCATCGGACCCGAGGTCCGCATTCCCGCGGGCGCCTGGCACACCCTCGAGGTCCGCTGCCGCGGCAACACCATCCAGTGTCTCTTCAATGGCGAGGAAGTCATTCCCCTCCTCAATGACTCCAGTTTTAGTCAGGGACGACTCGCCCTCTGGACCAAGTCCGACTCAGTCAGTCACTTCTCCAGCCTCCGCATCGAATACGACATCGTCCGCACCCTCCCCCGCCGCCTGGTCGAGGGCGCCATGCAACGCTACCCGCGCCTCCTCGGCATCGTCGTGTACGCCCGCCAGGATGGGACCGTCGCCCCCGTCGCCGCCTCCGACCCGGACCTCCTGCAACGACCCGCCACGGATTCGGAAATCCAGGCCATCGAGGCCGGTCAGATCGCCGTGGGCACCGCCTCCTCCCATGCCGCCGCCGTCTTCCCCCTGCGCGACCGCAACGGGGATCCCCTCTTCGCCGTCCACCTCCGGATGAGCACCTTCAAGGGCCAGACCCAGAACAACGTGGCGGCGCGCGGACGGATCGTGGTGGACTACCTGGACACCCTGGTGCGCTCCGCCGACCGGTCGGAGCGCTGAAACGGCCGAGAAAAACTTGTTGCGCTCGGCTTCGTACACGGTTAGAGCAACGGGCGTCGCAACTTTCAAGGCCGTTTCGATCGGCCCTGGCAGGGAGCCAGTGCGACGGGTCTCCTGGTTCCAAGGTTAAGTACCGCGGCATCTCTGATTCGGGTTACCGCTCGTCGGGCCGGCATCGAAGGTGGCGCCTTTCGCCATGAATAATACGAACAGTCATTTGCCGTCCTTCGGGTCCGGATTCCTCGAAATCTCGGAGAAGGGCTTCGGCTTCCTTCGGTCCGCCGACAATCGCTACCAACCCCGGCCGGCCGACGTCTTTGTCACACCCGACACCATCAAGCGCCACTTCCTCCGCGAAGGCTGCCTCGTCGAAGGCCGCCTCCAACCGCCCCATCGCGGTGTCAGCCCCCAGTTGCGCGAAGTCATCCAGGTCAACGGGATGCCCTTCAACGAATTCGTGAAATCCGTCCGCTTCGAAAACCTCACCACCATCGATCCCATCGAGAAGTTCAATCTCGAGACCACTCCCGATCAGCTCGAACCCCGGATCATCGACCTCGTCACCCCCATCGGGCGCGGCACCCGCGGCCTCATCGTCGCCCCACCCCGCACCGGCAAGACAACCATCCTCAAGCAGATCGCCAACGCGGTCACCACCAACCACCCCGAAGTCACCGTCATCGTCCTCCTCATCGACGAACGCCCCGAGGAGGTCACCGACTTCCAGCGCTCCGTCAAGGCCGAGGTCGTCGCCTCCTCCAATGACATGGACCTCGAAACCCATGTCCGCCTCTCCCGCTTCACCATCGAACGCTGCCGCCGCCTCGTCGAAACCGGCAAGGACGTCTTCGTCCTCCTCGATTCCATCACCCGCGTCGCCCGCGCCTACAACAGCGTCCATGGCGGCAGCGGCCGCACCATGACCGGCGGTGTCGATGCCCGCGCCCTCGAAATGCCCCGCAAGATGTTCGCCGCCGCCCGCAAGATCGAGCACGGCGGCTCCCTTACCATTGTCGCCACCGCCCTCGTCGATACCGGGTCCCGCATGGACGAACTCATCTTCCAGGAGTTCAAGGGCACCGGAAACATGGAGCTTATCCTCGACCGCAAACTGTCCGATCGCCGCCTTTACCCGGCTCTCGACATTCCCAAGAGCGGCACCCGCAAGGAGGAGAAACTCTTCGACAACCGCCAGATCGATGCCATCCGCAAACTCCGCCGCATGATGGTCGAACTCAATCCCATCGAGGCCATGGAAACCCTCCTCGGTGCCGTCCGTAAGTACAAAACCAACGAGGAACTGCTCACCAAGCTCGGCGGCTGAACCCACCCGGATCCCCCCCGAATGGATCCCCGAACCCCCACGCACAGCACCCTCATCGGGTACGTCACGTGGATCTTCGGATTCATCGGCTCCCACCGCTTCTACTTCGGACGCCCGATCACCGGCACGATCTGGTTCTTCACGCTCGGGCTGTTCCTCGTCGGCTGGATCGTGGACCTGTTCCTGATCCCCTGGATGTCCCGCTCCGCCGACCGCCGCTTCGTCTCGGGTCCCTACAACTACACCATCGCCTGGGTCCTGCTCACCTTCCTCGGTGTCTTCGGCATCCACCGCTTCTACCAGGGCAAGTGGGGCACCGGCATCCTCTACCTCCTCACCGGCGGCCTCCTCCTCCTCGGCGTCCTTTACGACTTCTGGACCCTCAACCAGCAGCTCAGCGAGCGGAATCACGCCTCCCGCCCCGGCTGATCCCCCTCCCACCGCCCCTCATACCAGCAGGTCCTTCATCACGTGCCCATGCACATCAGTCAGCCGGAATTGCCGGCCCTGATGGGTGAACGTCAGCCGCTCGTGATCCAGTCCCAGGCAATGCAGAATCGTCGCCTGCAGGTCATGCACATGAACGGGATTCTCCACCACGTGGAACCCCAAATCGTCGGTCGCCCCGTAGTTCATCCCCCCACGCACCCCGCCCCCGGCCAGCCACACGGTGAACGCCTGCGGATGATGGTCCCGCCCCAGACTCCGCCCCAGCGCGGCGTTGCTCTCCACCATCGGCGTCCGTCCGAATTCGCCCCCCCACACCACCAGCGTCGAGTCCAGCAATCCCCGCTGTTTCAGATCCTTCACCAGCGCCGCGCTCGCCCGGTCGGTCGCCCCGCAGTTGCTCCGCAAATTCCCCACCACGTCCGAATGCGCGTCCCATCCCTCGTGGTAGATGTTGATGAACCGCACCCCCCGCTCGACCATCCGCCGCGCCAGCAGGCACGCCCGCGCAAAGGACGGCTTGTCCGGATCGCAACCGTACATCTCCAGGGTGGACGTCGATTCCTGGCGCAGATCCATCAACTCCGGCGCCGACGTCTGTAACCGGTACGCCATCTCGTAACTCTGCACCCGCGTCGCAATCTCCGGATCCCCCACCTCTCCAAGCTGCCGCCGGTTCAGGTCCGCAACGAGGTCCAGCGTGTCCCGCTGCAATCGGGCGTCCACCCCCTTCGGACTCGATACGTTGAGAATCGGATCCCCCGAGTTGCGGAAACGCACCCCCGAGTAGTACGTCGGCAGAAATCCGCTCGACCAGTTGGCCGATCCACCGCTGATCCCCGCCCCCGTGGACATCACCACAAACGCCGGCAGATCCTGTGTCTCGCAACCCAGCCCATACGTCACCCAGGAACCCAGACTCGGCCGGCCCGGGAGCGGAAACCCGCTGTTCAGAAAAATCTGGCCCGGCGCATGATTGAACTGGTCGGTCCGGCACGAACGCACCACGCAGATGTCGTCCACCACCGTCGCCAGATGCGGCAGCATCTCCGACAACGTCGTCCCCGCCCCGCCATGCTGTTGAAACTTGAACTGCGGCCCCAATACGGCCGCGTCCGGTCGGATGAACGCATACCGCTGACCCATGATCACCGAGGGCGGCAACGGCTTCCCCTCGAGCTTCGCCAGTTCCGGCTTCGGGTCGAACAGGTCGAGCTGGCTCGGTGCCCCCGCCATGAACAGGTGGATCACCGCCCGGGCCTTCCCCGGATAATGCGGCGGACGCGGGGCCAGCGGATTGCGCGGCGCCACCGCCGTCGCCCAGGCGGCCCGCCCCCCCAGGGATCCCGTCAGCAAACCCGCCAGCGCCATCTTGCCGAGACCCACTCCGCAATCGCGCAGAAACCAGCGCCGCGATCGCACCGGGCCCGGCCATGAGGACAAATCAATCGGGATATTCATGACGACCCGGCATTCTTAACGCCCGCCTTCACCCCCCGCAAACCGCTTTCGTCTGCTTCGTCGCTGCCCGGTGCATCCCGGAGTTGTGGGTGCGTTGCGAACACCGCCCAGCGGTGCTTCGGAGGGCCGAGTTCCACGAGGCCGCAACGGTGTGGAGCGGTGTGGGTTGAGGACTCGCAGAGCTCGTCCCTCCGATTCGCTGCCTCTGCAAAGGGTCGGTGAGGATGCATGGGCTCGGAAGGACCCGCTCTGCGAGCCCTCTGCGTCGCCCCACCACCCAACGCTCCCCGAAATATCCCCGAAGTTTCCTTGCGCCCGACCCCATCCGACTGCCCTAGTGCTGTCGTTGGAAAAGCGTTCATCCAAGGCCATACCATGATCGGCTGGCTCACCATGGCTCGGGATCGCCTGCGACGGTGGCAGGTGGACATCCTCATGGTCGCTTTCCTGCTGATTGCCGTCCTGGGCGCCGGGGTGCTCGGGTACTTTGCCCTCCGTTGACGCCGGACCGGCGGCGCATGGCCTCAGGTCGGACTTGCCAGACCTCCCGGACCCACAACCGATCCCATGCGACGCCTCCGCATCGAACACAGGACGACCTACCGGTTCCCCGTACGGGTCGAACTGGAGCCTCACCGATTGTACCTCCGCCCCAGGGAGGGCCATGACGTCCAGGTGGAATCCTCCCGGCTGGCAATCCACCCCCCATGTGAGGTCCTTTGGCAGCGGGATCTGCACGACAACGCCCTCGCCATTGCCCGCTTCCTCGAGCCCGCTGACACCCTTTCCATCGAGAGCGAGATCGTCATCCAGCACTTCGAGTGCATGCCGCCGTTCTTCCCCATCGACCGCGCCTGGACGGCTTACCCCTGCCAGGTCTCGAACCACGAGGCGATCAGCCTGTCCCCTCACCGCATCCAGGCGTACCCCGGCGATTCGCCCGCCTGCCTTGATTGGCGGGCCCGATTCTGGCGACCCGGACAGGTCATCGACACCCTCGCCCTGCTGGCCGGGATCAATCGGGCGATCGCCTCCGAATTCACCTACGCGGAGCGCCATGCGGAAGGCGTGCAGTCGCCGGATGTGACGCTGGCAACGCGGACGGGCTCCTGCCGGGATTTCGCCACCCTATTCATGGAGACCTGTCGCGGCCTGGGACTCCCTGCCCGTTTCGTCAGCGGCTACCTGTGCACCGGTTCCAGTGCCGGCCCCGGTGGCTCCACCCACGCCTGGACCGAAGTCTATCTGCCCGGTGCCGGCTGGCGGGGCTACGACAGCACCCTCGGGGAAGCCACCGGCGGCTCCCATATCGCCGTCGCCGTCGGTCGCCATCCCTCTGCCGTGCCGCCCGTCGCCGGAAGCTTTGTGGGACCAGCCGGCCTCGCCCCCACCCTCTTCGTCGGCGTCAGGACCATCATCCTCTGAACGGCCAACCGCGCCCGCCAGGGGTCAAGTCACCGACCGCGGAGGCCCGCGCGCCCCACGCTCGACAGTGGCGCTCCAACCCGTTTCCCTCGGCCCGTGGATGCCGTCCCGCTCTCTCGCCGCCTCGAATGGATCGCCCTTCGTCCCGACCTGACCCGGGCCGACCTGGAACGAGCCTGCTCGCTTGCCCGGCAGCAACTGTGGTGGGCCGTGTGTGTCGGCGGTTCCAGGGTCCAACTCGCCGCCAGCCTCCTCGAGGATTCACCCGTCCACGTCGCAGCCCTGGTCGGGTTCCCCTTCGGCCAGGCCGATCCCGACACCAAACGATTCGAAGCCGAAGCCGCCATCGATGCCGGAGCCGCTGAACTCGACGTCGTACTCAATCTCGGCTGGATCAAGGATCGGGACGAGAAGCGTCTCCTGCGCGAATTGCGCGACATCCGGGATATTGCCGAGGATCGCCCCGTCAAGGCGGTGATCGAATGGCCCCTTCTCGACGATGACGACCTTCGCCTCGCCGCCCGCGTCGTCCTCGATGCGGAAGTCCAGTTCCTGGTCAACGCCACCGGTTGCGCCGTGCGCCCCGCCACCCCCGGGGATGTCCGACGCCTTCGGGAATGGGTGGGACCGGATCTCGGCCTCAAGGCCGTCGGCGGTGTCCAGGCCCGCCACCATGCCGAAGCCCTCGTGGCCGCCGGCGCCAATCGTGTCGGCCTCCTCCAACCCGGACTTCCCGACGACGAAGATGACCCGGCCCCGGCCAACCTTGACGCCCCGGCACCAGGGTGAGACAGAAGGTCCGTCGCCGCCCAGACCTGTCCGGGCGACGTCCAACCCCCGGATGCAAGATCTCATCGCCAAAGCTCACACACTGCTGGAGGCCCTTCCCTACATCCAGCGCTTCAGCGGCGCCACCTTCGTCGTGAAGTACGGCGGCTCGTTCATGGATTCCCCGGACCCGGCGGTCCGTCAGGGCGTCGCCCGCGATGTCGTCTTCCTCGAAGCGGTCGAGATCGATCCGGTCGTCGTCCACGGCGGCGGCAAGGCCATCACCCGCGCCATGGAACGTGCTGGCCTCCAGGCCCGCTTCGTCCAGGGTCGCCGCGTCACCGACGCGACCACCGCCGAACTCGTCCATCGCATCCTCTCCCACGAAATCAACCCGGAGATCGTCGCCACCATCAATCAACTCGGCGGTCGCGCCTGCGGCTTTGCCGGCACCGACATCTACCGCTGCCGCAAGGCGGCCATCGATGGACCCGGCGGCGAACCCCTCGACCTCGGCTTTGTCGGCGAAGTCGTCGAGGTCAATACCCGTCCCCTGCTCGATTGCATCGCCGAAGGCGTCACCCCGGTGATCAGCCCCACCGCTCGCGGCTTCGACGGCCACCTCTACAACTGCAACGCCGATGTCGCCGCCGCCATGACCGCCATCGCCCTCAAGGCCCGGCGCCTCGTCTTCATGTCAGATGTTCCCGGCCTTCTTCGCGATCCCAGGAACCCCGAATCGGTGATCCCTCACCTCCGAACCGCCGAGGTCGCTGACCTCCGAACCGCCGGCGTCATCGATCAGGGCATGATCCCCAAGGTCGAAAGCGCCGTCGCCGCCATCCGGGCCGGAGTCGAAAAGGTCTCCTTCGTGGACGGCCGGATTCCCCATGCCGTCCTGCTCGAAATCTTCACCGACGAAGGCGTCGGCACCGAAGTGGTGTCCTAGAACTCCTCCGGCGGACGCACCCGGTCCGGATCCGTCCCCACCGTCGAGGCCTCCCGTCCATCCAGTGCGGCCATCATGTCCTCGACCGCCTGGTACACCGCCAGGTCAGCTTTGTCGCCATCCTCCGCCATAACCACCTGGATCATGGCCCCCACGTTGATCATCGCATTCTTCTGATCCTCGCTGAGCGATTCTGCAGAACGTGCCAGGTTCGCCAGGGCGGTCGCTCCGTCCAGGAATTTCCCCGCCTTCAACGCCTGCACCGCCGTCGTCGCCGTTGCCTTCACTTCCGGTTCCGCACGCACAAAGGCCGCGTCGAGATCCGCCGTATCAATGCCTCCCCCCTTCCCACAGCCGGTGATGAACAGGCCCAGCGCGACAAAACCTCCCCACAGAATCGGTGCAATGCGTTGCTTCATGGTCGTGTACGATTGACGCCTGAACTTGGGCTGCGCCCCTCCCGCGATAAAGCCCAAAGTGGCGGCCCCCGGCCGGCACAGGCCCGCAGAACCAGTCCGTCCCAGTTACCCAGGCCGCAGATACACAGATCCAGATTAAATAATGGGCCTGACGTATATTGTTGACTCGAATTTAGATATTGAGACCGACTTTTATTCATTGATCCATGACCCGGTGGAGACTTGGTGGGACGGGCTCGAATCTGTACGGACGTGGATTTATGCTGCCCGGCTTATTTTGTTGACCCGCGCACAAGATAAAATGACCCCCTGAGTTAGTTGACTCTAACTACTACCTTCAACTAGACAGCTCGCCTGACTTTTGATTTTAGTTATTGACTAGGCACAACGCGCTTCCTTCGAAAAATAGCTGGCCCCATCGAGATCGGGATCAATGCCACCCCACAGGGCTTTACAGATTGCCTGCCAGCGCCAACCTCATCGACAAACAGTGGTTCGTGATCCCCGCATGTCCCGGGGCGAGCCGCAGCCCAAGTCCAATCATGCACCGGATCGTCGAAGCCCGATTCCTGGCGCCGGACGTAAAACTACTCCGGATCCACGCCCCCCTAGTCGCCCGCAAACGCCGTGCCGGCCAGTTCGCCATCGTTCGCGTCCATGACCATGGCGAACGCATTCCCCTCACACTCGCCGATTCCAACCCGGACGAAGGAACCATCACGCTGGTCGTTCAGGGTGTCGGCAAAACCACCCGGCTCCTCAACCAACTCGAACCTGGCGACGCTCTCTGCGATGTCGTCGGTCCCCTTGGGAAACCCTCTCCCATCGAACGTTACGGCACCGTGGTGGTCATCGGTGGCGGCCTCGGCATCGCCATCGCCTGGCCCACCGCCCGCGCCCTTCGTGAGGCCGGCAATCGCGTGATCGCCATCCTGGGCGGACGCAGCCGCCCCTACGTCCTTCTCGAAGACGAAGTTCGCGCACTCGCCGAAGAGGTGTTCGTCACCACCGATGACGGATCCTACGGACTGCATGGGCGCGTGACCGACCCCCTTCAATCCCTCCTCGACGCCGGACGCCCGATCGACCTCGTCCTTGCCATCGGCCCCATCCCGATGATGCGTGCAGTGGCCGAAACCACCCGGCCGGCCGGCATCCGCACCCTTGTCAGCCTCAATCCCATCATGGTCGATGGTACGGGCATGTGCGGCGGCTGCCGGGTGATTGTCGGTGGTCAGGCACGCTTCGCCTGCGTGGACGGACCGGAGTTCGATGCCCACCAGGTGGACTTCCGCATCCTCGGCCAACGCAATGCCATGTATCGCGACCAGGAACGCGTCGCCGCCGCAACCCTCCAAGCCAGTCCCCCGGACCCAGCCCCGCACGATCCCGCCTCCTGCCGCCTGCTTCAGGCCGCCGATGTCCCCGTCACGACGGCGACCGCCCCGTGACGTCGCGCCCCGAATCCTGCTTCTTCGAGCTCCCACACCCAGCCTGCCCCGACCGGTCATGCCCAATCCCCTGTCCTCCAAGGAACGCCTCAAAATCCCCCGTCAGCCCATGCCGGAGCGACCGGCCGGGGAACGCGCTCACTGCTTCTCCGAAGTCAATCTCGGCCTCGATGCCGCCCTCGCGAAACAGGAGGCCCTCCGTTGCCTCTCCTGTCGCAACCAGCACTGCTTCACCGCCTGCCCCGTCGGCGTGAAAGTACGCGACTTCGTCCACCTCATTGTCGAAGGCGACTACCTCGCCGCCGCCGCCAAGATCCGCGAAGACAATGTTCTCCCCGCCGTCACCGGCCGGGTCTGCCCCCAGGAACACCAATGCGAAGGGGCCTGTGTCCTGGGCAAACGCGGCGAATCGCTGGCCATCGGGTACCTCGAACGTTTCGTCGCCGACTACGAACGCCAGACCGGCCGCGTCGGCCTACCGGCTCGCGCCCCCGATACCGGCCGCCGCGTGGCCATTGTGGGGAGCGGTCCCGCCGGACTCAGCTGCGCCGGGGACCTCGCCCTCCGTGGTCACCGCGTGACCGTCATCGAAGCCCTCCACGAGATCGGCGGCGTTCTCCTCTACGGCATCCCTGAGTTCCGGCTTCCCAAGGACATCGTCCGCGACGAGGTCGAAAACCTCCGCCGCATGGGCGTGGAGTTCCAAACCAACGTCGTGGTCGGTCGCACGGTCACCGTGGACGAACTCCTCGGCGAACAGGGTTACCACGCCCTCTTCGTCGCCACCGGCGCGGGTCTGCCCCTCTTCCTCAACATCCCCGGCGAACACCTCTGCGGTGTGTACTCCGCCAACGAGTTCCTCACCCGCGTCAACCTCATGAAGGCCGCCGATTTCCCCGCCTACGACAGCCCCATCTGCGACTGCCGCGATCGCGATGTCGCCGTCTTCGGTGGCGGCAATACCGCCATGGATGCCGTCCGGACCGCCCTCCGCCTCGGCGCCCGTACCGCCACCATCATCTATCGCCGTTCCGAAACCGAAATGCCCGCCCGGGCCGAAGAAGTCCACCACGCCCGCGACGAAGGCGTCCGCTTCCGCATGCTGACCCAACCCCTCGAGTTCCTCGGCAACGAGTCCGGCTGGCTGACCGGGGTCCGGCTCCAGGAAATGCGCCTCGGCGAACCCGATGCCTCCGGACGCCGCCGTCCCGAGCCCAGCTCCGAGGCCTCCTTCGATCTGCCCATCCAGGTCGCCATCATCGCCATCGGCAATCGCGGCAATCCGCTCGTCCAGGCCACCACCCCGGACCTCGCCACCACCGCCAAGGGTTACCTGGTCACCCAACCCGGCAGCCTCCACACCACCCGCAAGGGAGTCTTCGCCGGCGGCGATGTCGTCACCGGCGGCGCCACCGTGATCCTCGCCATGGGCGCCGGCCGTCAGGCCGCCCGCGAAATCGATGCCTACCTCCGCGCCGGGGAGACCCCCTGAGAGCCTGTCTGAAGCCTCGCCAGCCTCACAACGACCCGGTCTCCAGGCACCTCACCCTGCCCCGGTTGAAATCGAATTCGGGAGCGACATCGCCAACCAGCTCCCCAGCCTGCACGCCGCTTTCACCCCCCGCTCCGTCACCTGCCATCCCGCCCGCCCCAACGCCGCAACACCCACTCCAGATACCGTCGCCCCATCTCGTCGCCCCCCCCCATCCCACCTGTCGGCGCCGGATTCTCCAGCAAATCGGCGGCTGCCACCCGTGCCAGATCGCCGTAGGTCCCCGGCGCCATTTCATCCAGCAACAGCGCCAGATAAGACACCTCCCGCCCGTCCGTCGCCGTTCGCAACGTCTCCGCCAGCAATCGCTCCGCCGCGTTCCCACCGATCGCCCGCAACACATCAAACAACCCCATCCGCAACGTCGGCGGCGAAATGAACTCCAAGGCCTCCACTTCGTCCCCTTCCCCCAAACCCTCCCCATTCCCCGTCGGACGCCGCACCTCGGGATACACCGTGTCGCTCCCCCCGCGCAGATACTCGCGAATCGCGGGAACCGCCGCCGGCCCCGCCTCCCCCAGTCGTGCCAGTCCCGTAATCAACCGCCGCAACGTCGCCACCGTCCAGCCGTCCGGACCCGGGCGCAGCTCGGTCAACCGCCTCACCGCGTCCGCCGGGTCCACCGGCTCGCCTCCGGCTCCAGACCCCGCGCTGACGGATGCCGCCTCCCGCAACCGGTCGATCTCGAGTTCGAGTGTGGCCCGTGTCGTTTCCCATGCCGACTCGGCCTGCGCCCGCTCCCGTCGCACCCGATCCGCCCAACGCTGCGACAGGACGCCGTAGGTCACGGCCGCCGACACCAGGATCGCCACCAAGACCGCCACCCATGGCCAGGTGCCCGCCACGACCGCCGCGCTCGAAGGCTCGGATGCCGCCCCCACCCATCCCGGCCGACGTCGCGGCACGCGTCCCGGTTCCAAATCGGCGTCGCGCGACACGCTAGGCGGCCACCACCCGGTCTTCCTTCTGCACCGCCTCCGCCAACTCCCGCTCGTGCTTTGCCCGGGCGGCCTCGATGTCGTACCGGTCGTTGTCTGGGTGCTCCGGATTCAGCGGCGAAATGTCCCGCAGCTTCTGGATGATCGGCCCCAGGTGCCCCAGCAGATAATCCACCTCCGCCTCCGTGTTGCCCACTCCCAGACTGAACCGTACACAGCCCCGCGCCCGCATCGGGGTCAACCCCATCGCCATCAGCACATGCGACGGATCCAGCGACCCGGTCGTGCACGCCGACCCGCTCGAGGCACAGATTCCCACCTGGTCCAGCAGCATCAACACCGCCTCCGCCTCCACAAACTCAAAGGCGATGTTCGTCGTGTTCGGCAGCCGGTTCTTCCGGTCCCCGTTCACAAACGTGTGCGGAATGGTCCGCAGAATCGTCTCCTCCAGCCGGTCCCTCAGCCCTTTCACCCGGGCGTACTCCTCGGACAGCCGCGACTGCGCCAGTTCCGCCGCCTTCCCAAACCCGACGATGTGCGGGACGTTCTCCGTCCCACCCCGCCGCCCACGCTCCTGGTGCCCCCCCACCACCAGCGGCTGAAACCGCGTCCGGCGCTTCACATAGAGCATCCCGATCCCCTTCGGCGCATAAAGCTTGTGCGCCGACAACGACAGAAAGTCCACGCCCAGCGACTTCACATCGATCCGCAGCTTCCCCGGCACCTGAACCGCGTCGGTGTGGCACAACACCCCCTTGCTCCGACACAGCGCCGCCACCTCCTCGATCGGAAAAATCACCCCCGTCTCGTTGTTCGCCCACATCACCGACACCACCGCCGTGTCCGGCCGGATCGTCTTCTCCAGCAGGTGCAAATCCAGCGACCCGTCCGATTCCACCGGCAGATACGTCACTTCGTACCCCTGCCGCTTCAGAAAATCCCCGTAGTTGATGTTCGCCGAATGCTCCACCGCCGTCGTCACCACATGACGCTTCCCCGGCTGCGTCATCAGCGCACTGTGGATCGCCGCGTTGTTGCTCTCCGTGCCGCAACTGGTGAAGATCACCTCCCGCGGGTCCGCATGAACCAGTGCCGCCACACTCGCCCGGGCCCCCTCCACCGCCCGATGCACTTCGCTCGCGATCCGGTAGGCGCTCGATGGGTTCGCCCACCCGTCCCGCAGGAACGGGATCATCGCGTCGGCGACCTCGGACGCGATCGGCGTCGTGGCGTTGTTGTCGAAATAATAAAAAGCGGGCTGACTCATGGTGCGCTCAGGAACCCGAACTCCGAAAACCGGACCGAATTCGTCCCGTTCAGAATAGGGAAGCCCACCCCACGCGCAAGCATCCCGTGGCCGCACCGCTCCATGCATTGACACCTCGATCCAAGACCGCCAATCTCTTTTCACAAGTAAGTTGACCGATTTAGTCATGAATACAGCCGCACCCGGGGCCCAACCGAAGCTCACGCATAACGAGGCGATCAAGGAGGCCGTCCCAACCCTCGCCGGAACCATCGCCGCCACCCTCGCCGATCCCAACGCCGACCGCTTCTCCGAGGACGACCAGCAGTTCCTCAAGTTCCACGGGATCTATCAGCAGGACGACCGCGACCTCCGCAAAACCGGCAAGAAGTTCATCATGATGATCCGCGGTCGCATCCCGGGCGGTGTCATGTCCCCCGCCCAATGGATCGTCTTCGATGACCTCGCCACCCGCCACGGCAACAACACCCTGCGGATCACCACCCGCCAGAGCATCCAGTTCCACGGGGTCGTGAAGGCCGGCCTCGGCCCGCTCATGCGCGCCATCAACGATTCCCTCCTCTCCACCCTCGCCGCCTGCGGTGACGTCAACCGCAACGTCCTTGCCCCCCCCACCCCCGCCTTCAGCCCCGCCCGCGCCGAGGTCTTCGCCGATTGCGTCCGCGTCGCAGATGCCCTCCGTCCCCAAACCCACGCCTATCACGCCATCTGGCTCGACGGCACCCAGCTCAACCTCGAAGACCCCGCCCAAAAGGACTTCGTCGATCCCCTTTACGGCCCCACCTACCTCCCGAGGAAGTTCAAGACCGCCTTCGTCATCCCCCCGCACAACGACATCGACATCCTGACCAACGACCTCGGCTTCATCGCGGTGATCGAGGACGGTCAACTCCTCGGTTACAACCTCGCCGTGGGTGGCGGCATGGGGCGCAGTCACGGCAACACCCAGACCTTCCCGCGCCTCGCCGACGTCCTCGGCTTCCTTCCCCGCGAACACCTCGTCGAAGTCGCCAAGGCCGTCCTCACGGTTCACCGCGATTTCGGCAATCGCTCCGACCGCAAACGCGCCCGGCTCAAATACGTCCTCGAGGAACGCGGCGCCGATTGGGCCCGCGACCAGGTGGAGCAGCGCGCCGGCATCCGCCTCGAACCCGCCCGCCCCTTCGAGTTCACCCGTCAGGACGACCTCCTCGACTGGCACCGTCAGCACGACGGTCGCTGGTTCCTCGGCCTGTGGGTGCCAAGCGGTCGCATTCAGGACCATGGCCCGGTCCGCCTGAAAACCGCCCTGCGCCAGGTGGCGGAACGGTTCCCGATCGAGTTCCGCCTCACCGCCAACCAGAACGTTTACCTCGCCGACGTCACCGAAGCCGATCGTCCTGCGGTGGACGCCCTGCTCCGGGATCACGGTGTTCGCACCGAGTCCCAGACGAGCCCGATCCGGGCCGCCGCCCTCTCCTGCCCCGCGCTCCCCACCTGCGGACTCGCCCTCGCCGAATCCGAACGCCACCTGCCCGGCGTTCTCGACCGCATCGAAGCCCTCTGCGCCGAACTCGGCCTCGCCAACGAGGAAATCACCCTCCGCATGACCGGCTGCCCCAACGGCTGCGCACGCCCCTACGCCGCCGAAATCGGTTTCGTCGGCAAGGCCCCCGGCCGCTACCAGGTCTGGCTCGGCGGCAACCAGGCCAGCACCCGCCTCAACCGCCTCTGGAAGGAGACCGTCAAGGACCCCGAACTCATCGACGAACTCCGCCCGCTCCTCGCCCGCTACGCCGGCGAACGCCAGTCCGGCGAACGCTTCGGGGACTGGGTCGCCCGCGTCCTCTGGAACGAATCCCAATCCTGATTCCCCAATCCTGATTCCCCCATGTCCGCCCCTCCCGACCTCGCCGCCCTCAATCGCGATCTCGCCGGCAAACCCGCCCTCGAAATCGTCCGCTGGGCCATCGCCCATGCCCCCGGTCACGCCATTGTCTCCACCAACTTCCGTCCCTACGAGGCGGTCCTCCTCCACCTCTGTGTCCAGGTTCAACCCGACCTCCCCGTCCTCTGGGTGGACCATGGCTACAACCGCCCCGCCACCTATCGCCACGCCGAACAACTCCGGTCCCGTCTCGGCCTCCAGCTCAGGCCCTACCTGCCCCGCCTCACCGCCGCCCATCGCGATGCCATCGACGGTCCCATCCCCGACCCCGGCGACGAGGAAGGCCTCAAGAAGTTCAGCGCCCTGATGAAGCTCGAACCCTTCCAGCGCGGCATGCGCGAACTGGCCCCCAAAGTCTGGATCACCGCACTCCGCAAGGTGCAGAACCCCAACCGCGCCGGACTCGACATCGTCAGCGACGACGCCAACTTCGGCACCCTCAAGGTCAGCCCCCTCTTCCACTGGTCCGACGCCCAGCTCGAAGACTACCTCCGCCAGCACGATCTCCCCAACGAGTGGGACTACTTCGACCCCGCCAAGGCCGACGAAAAACGCGAGTGCGGCCTCCACGCCGCCTGGGGTGGCAAGGCCGCCGCCGCCGTCTAGGACCCACCCCGACTCATGTCCTCCTACCACCTCGACCACCTCCAGTATCTCGAAACGGAGGCCATCCATGTCATGCGCGAGGTCGCCGCCGAGTTCGAGCGGCCCGCCCTCCTCTTCTCCGGCGGCAAGGATTCCATCTGCCTCCTGCGCCTCGCGGAAAAGGCCTTCCGCCCCTCCGACCTGCCGCTGCCCCTCCTCAACATCGACACCGGACATCACTTCCCCGAACTCAACGCCTTCCGCGACCACCGCGCCGCCGAACTCGGCGCCCGCCTCATCGTCCGTACCGTCGAACAGGCCATCGCCTCCGGCATCGCCGTCCCTGTCCCCGGCGAAATCAGCCGCAACCGCCTCCAGATCCCCACCCTCCTCGCCGCCATCGAGGAGTTCCGCTTCGACTGCTGCATCGGCGGCGCCCGGCGCGACGAGGAAAAGGCCCGCGCCAAGGAACGCTTCTTCAGCTTCCGCGACGGCTTCGGACAGTGGGACCCCAAGAACCAGCGCCCCGAGCTCTGGAACCTCTACAACGGCCGCGTCAATCCCGGCGAACACATGCGCGCCTTCCCCCTCTCCAACTGGACCGAACTCGATGTCTGGGAATACATCCGCCGCGAACGCCTCGAAGTCCCCACCATCTACTTCAGCCATCGCCGCTCCTGCGTCCGCCGCGGCGGCCAATGGCTCCCCGTCACCGATCTCCTCCCGCCCAAACCCCGCGAGGACGTCCGCGACCTCGTCGTCCGCGTTCGCACCATCGGCGACATCATCAGCACCGGCCTCGTCGAAAGCCCCGCCAACACCGTCGAGGATATCCTCGCCGAAATCGCCGCCGCCCGCGTCACCGAACGCGGTTCCCGCGCCGACGACCGCTCCTCCGAAGCCGCCATGGAGGACCGCAAAAAGCAGGGTTACTTCTGATGCTCCCCATGAATCGTGGCGAATCGTAATTCGTGAATCGTCGAGGGTCCGTTCGCTCCCGTAAACCACGCCTGCGATCCGCCGCCTCCCGTCCCCGGAAAACCGCCCCCTCCATGTCCTCCCGACTCTCCCATCCCGTTGACATCCTCCGCTTCAACACCTGCGGCTCGGTGGACGACGGCAAGTCCACCCTCATCGGCCGTCTCCTCTACGACTCGAAATCGCTCATGGAGGACCAGATCGAGGCCCTTGAACGCTCGGCCGACATCACCGGCGGCGGTCAGATCAACCTCGCCAATCTCACCGACGGACTCCGCGCCGAACGGGAACAGGGCATCACCATCGATGTCGCCTACCGCTACTTCGCCACCCCCCGCCGCCGCTTCATCGTCGCCGACACCCCCGGCCATGTGCAGTACACCCGCAACATGGTCACCGGTGCCTCCTCGGCCAACCTCTCCATCGTCCTCGTCGATGCCCGCCACGGCGTCACCGAACAAAGCCGCCGCCACACCTGCATCGCCGCCCTCCTCGGCATCCCCCACCTCGTCATCGCCGTCAACAAGATGGACCTCGTGGACTGGAACGAGGAACGCTTCCTCGCCATCCGCAGCGAATTCGAGGGCTTCCTTCCCCGCCTCGATGTCCTCCGCGACGTGAAGTTCATCCCCATGAGCGCCCTCAACGGGGACAACGTCGTCACGCCCTCCGCCAACACCCCCTGGCACCAGGGACCCGCCCTCCTCGGCCACCTCGAAACCGTCCACATCGCCAGCGACTGGAACCTCAGTGGCTTCCGTTTCCCCGTCCAGTGGGTCAACCGCCCCAACAACCCCCGCGACCCCGCCCTTCACGACTTTCGCGGCTTCAGCGGCCAGATCGCCGGCGGCATCGTCCGCAAAGGCCAGTCCGTCCTCGTCCTCCCCTCCGGCCTCAAAACCCGGATCCGTGACCTCTGGACCCACGACGGCTCCCTCGATGAAGCCTTCTGCCCCCAGTCCATCACCCTCGTCCTCGAAGACGACCTCGACATCTCCCGCGGCGACATGATCGTCGGTCTCGAGAATCTCCCCGGCATGGACAGCGACCTCCGCGCCCGCGTCTGCTGGATGCACCCCCGTCCCCTCCAGGCCGGCCGGAAGTACCTCCTCAAGCAGACCACCCAGACCGTCCAGGCCGTCGTCACCCATCTCGACAGCCGCCTCGACATCCGCACCTTCGAATCCGACCCCGCCGCCCCGCAACTGGCGATGAACGACATCGGCGAGATCCGCCTGCACACCGCCCGGCCCCTCGTGTACGACGGCTATCCCCAGAACCGCCTCACCGGCTCCTTCATCCTCATCGAACCCGGCACCAACATGACCGTCGCCGCCGGCATGCTCCATCCCCCCTCCGCCCTCGTGAAACCCGAATACACCGACTTCGCCATCTGACCCCACGGGGTCACATCTCTGAATTTGACAATTGCATGCTTGGGACCGGTTTCACGCCTCCATGGTCAGATTCAGGGATCTGACCCCGCCCCCCGCTTCCACCACCATTCCGCGAAACACGGACATCGCCCTTCCGATTCGGTCCAGCATCCCCGCGCCCCGCACCAGCAGCGCCGTGGAAAGCGCGTCCGATTCCGTTGCCGAAGGCAGCACCGCCGCCGCCAGCCAGGCGCCCTGCACCGGTTCCCCCAGCCGCGGATCGATGACATGCCCGTAGTAACGGCCGCCCGCTTCAAAGCCCTTTCCCCACACCGCCGATACCGACAGCGTCTCGTCCCGCAGGTCCACCACCGCGAGGGGTTTCGCGCCCGACTCCGACCCGGCCCTCTCAACGCCCGGACACCCCGGCCCCTGCGGAGGATCGATCGCCACCCGCCACACCCCGATCTCGGGCGGCGAACCCCACGCCACCGCCGTACTGGTGCCCCCATGGATCAGGGCCGCCTCGATGCCACCGTCCCGCAATCCTTCCGCCGCCCGGTCCAGCGCATACCCTTTCCCGATCGAACCCAGGTCCAGCATCATCCCTTCGCAGCGAAACCCGATCGTGTGCCGGTCCGGATCCAGATCGATCCCGTCCCAGCCCACACACCGTCGCGCCGCCTCGATCTCGTCCGCCTCCGGCACCCGGCCCCGCTCTCCCATCCCGCCCCACACCCGGACCAGCGGCGCCACCGTCACATCGAACGCCCCGTCCGTCACCCGCGACAGCAGGCAGGCATGCTCGATCAGTTGAAACACCTCCGGGGTCACCCGCACCGGCTGCCGGGCCGCACGGCGATTGACCGCCGACACCTGGCTGTCCGGCCGGTACAAGCTCAACGCCGCCTCGATCCGTTCGATCTCCCCCACCGCCTCCTCGCCCAGCGCCCGCAACCGCCGTTCCTCCGGACCGTGCAGCACCAGTTCGAACCGCGTCGCCATCGCCGCGCAGGCCATTCGAAGCATCGCCACGCCGCCACCCTCCCCCCGCTGCCCCGGAGCCCCAAGCCAAAAGACCCGGTCAAGAGACCCGCTGTGCCATCCGTGTCAGCGGGCGGTCAAAACCGGCCAGTGGTGGGCGGTTCAAAACCAGCCACGGGTGAGGTGAAGTTCCTCGCGGAGGCGGCGGCGTTGGCCGTTGGTTCCCGGGTTGAATATCCTCACCGTGAACGAACAGCAGTCCATTCGAACCCTTGCCGAGCGGGGCTGGTCCCGTCGGCGCATCGCACGGGAGCTGGGTCTTCACCGTGAGACGGTAGGCCGATACCTCGGTCCGGCGGGCGCATCGACCGGGGCGGTCGCTGCCGGCGCCGCAAAACCAGCCATTCCGCCCGCCGGCTCCGCGGATTCAGAACCGGCCAACCCCGGGGTCACATCTCTGAATTTGACAATTGGACCCGCGTCAGCGTTCCGCCTCAAATGTCAAATTCAGAGATGTGACCCCGGGTTGGCCACCGGCACGGTGGAGTCAGGCTTGACCCAAATGTCAAATTCAGAGATGTGACCCCAAGTGAACGCGGACTCCGCCGCCCTCGATCTCGCCGAATTGATCGTCGCCCTCCTCGACTGGATCCCGCATCCCACGGCCCATCAGCTCCGGCCCATCCTGGAACGATGGGATCCCCGTCACGGGTTCCGTCCCCAGTTCCGCGCCCTCAGCCGTGCCGGCCTCGCCGAATGCCGGCGCACCGGCCGCGACACCCGCATTTCCCTCACTCCGAAAGGCCGCGCCGCCGCCCTGGGAGGTCTCGACCCAGCAGCCCGTTGGAGTCGTCCCTGGGACGGACAGTGGCGCTTTCTCCTGTTCGATCTCACCGGGTACCAGCCCGGACTCCGCATGCGTCTCTGGCGCTGGTTGCGCCAGGGCCGGCTCGGCTGCCTCCAAAACAGCGTGTGGATCTCCCCCGACCGGCTCGACACCCACTCCCTCCCGCTTCGCGACCTCCATCTCACTCCGGACGCCTGCACGGTCATCCAGGGTCGCCCCGCCCCGCCCGATCAGGATGCCGACCTGGTCCGGTCCGCGTGGGATTTCACCGCCATCGACACGCGCTATCGCCAGTATCTTCGCGCTGCGGAGCAGGGACTTGACCTCGCCTCATCGCGGGACGTGCCGCCGGCGCAGCGCCGAAAGTGGCTCCGGTTCCAACGCCTCGTCTGGCGCCAGGCCCTCTCCCTCGACCCCGTCCTCCCGTCTCCCCTCTGTCCCCCTTCCTACCTGGGCCGTGACGCCTTCGAATCGAGGGCCCAGGTCCTCGCCCGCTGGGTCGAATCCGACCTCCAGGCCCTCGGCGGCGTGCCCGCCCCCTGATCGCCCCTACAGCACCTCCAGATACAATGACCGGAGATCGTCGCGTGTCACCGGGACCGCGTTGGTCCGATGACACGGATCCTCCCACGCCTGGTCTGCGAGGGTCTCAATATGCTCCGGTGTCACGCCGTGCTGGCTCAACCGGCTTGCCAGTCCGAGGTCCGCCAGGAACTTCATCAGGAATCCCACCGTCTGGCAGTCCGCCTCCCCGTCGCTCACCCGCACCAGATCCAGCCCGCACGCCAGTCCCACGCGCCGATACAGCCCCGGGCGTTGACGCGCGTTGAAGTTCATCACCGCCACAAGGCACAGGGCGTTGGCGAGTCCGTGGTGCATCCCGCACACCGTCGAGAGCGGATGCGCCATCGAATGCACCGCCCCGAGATCCTTCTGAAATGCCACCGCCCCCATCGCGGCCGCCACCAGCATCCGCCCCCGGGCATCCACATCCGCACCATCCCGGTAAGCCCTCGGCAACGCCTCGACGATCAGCCGGATGCCCTCCAGCGCAATGCCGTCGCACATCGGATGGAACTGCGGGCAGGTGAAGCTCTCGATGCAGTGCGTCAAGGCATCCGCCCCCGTCGCCGCCGTCAGTCCCGCCGGCAACCCCGTCGTCAGCGCCGGATCCAGCACCACCAAGCGCGCCAGCAACTCCGGATGAAACAGCACCGATTTCCGTCCCGTGGCCGCCAGCGTGATCACGGAACTCCGCCCCACCTCGCTCCCCGTCCCGGCCGTCGTCGGAATCGCCACCAGCGGTGCCAGCCCTGTCCAGTCCTCGGGCACCTCGTAAAACCGCCGCAGATCGCACCCGGGCCGCTTCACCAGCAGTCGTGCGGCCTTTCCCGCATCCAGCGGACTCCCCCCCCCCAGCGCCACCACCCCGTCGCATCCCCGGTCCCGAAACTTCGATGCCGCCACCCGGACGTCGTCCTCCACGGGGTTCGGATGCACCCCGTCGAACACGTGCCATTGACTGCCCCTCCCTTCCGCCCCCAGCGCCGCCTCCACCTGCCGGAACGCATCCGTGCGCACCACCCCGGCATCGGTGACGACCAACGGCCGCCGCACCCCCATCGCCTTCAACTCCGCCGCCAGCCCGGCGATGGTCCCCGCCCCGAACAGGGTCCGGGTGGGAAACGAAAACGTCGTCGCATTCATGCTCCGCCCCGTCCTCGCATGCCGGCCCCGGTCCGCGCAAGCCGGCACCTGTTCACCCTTCGGAGGGACGAGCTCCGCGAGGCCGCAATCCACTGCTCCACGCCCTTTCCCCCTCCCCGGGAACTCGTACTCAGCCCGAAGGGCGGTACTCGTACGCGTCCTCGTCCTCGAACCCGCAGGCACACCCCTTCAGCGTCGCCTCATGGCGGGTCCGATGGCTTCGACCCTGTTCGGACCTCCCGTTCCGTATGCGAACTGGGCGGGTACGATTACGATTACGATTACGATTACGATTACGATTACGATTACGAGTACGAGTACGGGTAAGAGGCCTGCTGCAAGAGTCTGAAATGCGCTGACAGCAGGGCGGGGACGTCGGAGGGCAGAGGCTGGGTCGAACTCTGTTGGGTGTGCACGCTTTAGCGTGTCGGGGCGGATTTTGGAGGCTCACGCTGAAGCGTGTACACCCAACGGTCCCTCCGACTTCACCACCCCGTTTCACCCTTCGGAGGGAGGAACGGACTCACGGCGCATTGAATTGCGCGGAAGCCTGCAATGTGCCCACGCCGCGCGGTACCGTGACGTTGAATGTCACGGTTCCCGCCGCCATCGCCTGAGGTCCCGACTCGATCACGCTGGACGTGGAGGTGATCCGCAACCGGACCGGCGTACCGTCAGGAATCCCGGTGCCGGTCACCACCACCTGCACCGGCCCCGCGTCGGTAAAGACAACATCCGGGGTCTGGAGGTTCCCCGAAGGCGGTTGGGCGACGTTGACGCCGCGGACGCTCTGGATGGCAAGTGTGCCAATCCGGTTGAGTTCGCCATTCGCTGCGGGCAGCCCAACGACTTCGACTGGAACACGGCTGCCGGTGAGGGACCGGACATAGCCCTCGACCCGGATCCGTCCGTTCGGGTTGTTCTGCTGCCCGCCGAAGGCCTGCAGGGTTCCGCCCCCGGTCACCCGATCGGCCCGCAGCAGAATGGACCCGCCCGAACCGAATCCGCCGAAACTGGCACCGCTCCATTCCCGGTCGCCGCCGTTGGCCCGGATCAGGCCGTTAAGCTGAATGTCGCGCGACGACGCGATGAGGATCGCCCCGCCGCCCCCTCCGCCATTTCCTCCGTTCGATCCCGCGGTCGAGGAGCCGCCGCCCCCGCCCGACCCCCCGGTGAGCGGCTGGAGGAAGGCGTTGCCGTAAGTTCCGTTGTGACTCCCGTTCTGGCCGTCCCGCAAATTCTCCGGATTCGTCTGCTGCGCCGTTCCCGGGGCACCTCCGCCGGGACCCTGTCCCGGCGACCCGACCGTGGAGGCGGAGGAATCGAAGGCGATCGCCCCCCGTCCGCCATGGAACCCGCCTGGCCCCCCCAAAGCCGCCACTCCGGGCGGCAAGGCATTAAAACCCGTCTGCCCGCTCACATCGATCGTACCGTCGATGGTGACGTCACCCGTCGCCAGCCACCGGACCGGTGTGTTGCCCGCATTCCGATTGAATTGAACGGTCACGCCGGCCGGGACGTGGATGGTCGTGAAGTTCCAGATCCCGTCCGGTCTGGCCGACATGTCGAAGACCTGCGCCTTGGAACTCCAGAGCGTCCAGTTGTTGCCGTCCCAAAGCCACGTGTCGGCGGAGAAGTTGTCCACGCTCGGGATGGCTCCGCCAAAAAGGACCCCGCGCCCCCGGGCATTATCCCAGACCATGGCATGATTCTGCCGGCCGGCCGGGCTCGTCGCTGGCGAACGCTCGGTCCAGTCCGTGCCATCCCAGCTCCAGGTGTCGCTCCGGTTCCCGCCGCCGAAGAGAAGCAGCGTGTTCGAAGTGCCATCGGCAATGAACGTCGGGAAGTTCCGGGCCGGCGGCGTTCTAAGCGAATTGCGCTGGGCCCAGTTGGCCCCATCCCACACCCACGTCTGGCCGAAGTTGCCGAACAACACGCATTCCTGCCGGGCGGCATGATACGCCATGGCACTGGAACCGGTGCCCGGCGGACGGGTCGGAGGATTGGCCTGGGACCAGTTCACGCCGTCCCACAGCCAGGTCTCCTGGCCCCCGCCATTGCCTCCGAACAGCACCACCCGTTGCCGTGCCGCGTCGTAGGCCATGGCGTGACCATCGCGGGTGGTGGGTGAACTCGCCGGGGTCCTCTGAACCCAGTTCGTGCCGTTCCATGTCCAGGTGTCGTTCAGGCGGCCGGTCGAGCGGGTGCCGCCGAACAGCACCACCTCGCCGCGCGCCTCATCCCACACCATCGCGTGGCCCCACCGATCGACCGGACTGCTGGCAGGAAGGACCCGCAGCCAGTTGCCGCCGCGCCACACCCATGTATCCCCAACGCCGACATTGGAACTCTGCCCGCCGAACAGCACCACCTCCTGCCGCACGGGATCGTATGCCATGCCCGCCGCGTTTCGGCCCAACGCGATCTCCCGGAAGGTGAGCGGCCCGTCGGCCCCCGTGGAGCCGCTCGAGAACGGCAGATCCGGATCCGCCGCCCAAGCCGGCAGGCCCAGCACCAGCACCGCCCCGGCGAACCAGGCCAACCCGCGGCGCACCGACCCTCGCAGAGGGTCCTCCCCTCGATACGGCGCGCCCGGCGACACCTCCGGAGGCAGACCGCACCGTCCCGCACCCCGATTGGCGATTCGCGATTCGCGATTCGCCGGTTCTTGGGCACACAGGGGGTTCCGCGG
Organism: Verrucomicrobiia bacterium; assembly: GCA_019634625.1. NCBI lineage: Bacteria > Pseudomonadati > Verrucomicrobiota > Verrucomicrobiia > Verrucomicrobiia bacterium. The sequence goes on along the minus strand of JAHCBA010000024.1, from coordinate 32,819 downwards.
CGCAGCGTGGCGGGCGGAAAGGAGGCGCAGGTGACTCATGGCTCGGTCGGTGGAGGTTGCGAGGGGCGGCAAAGGAAATCCAGAACGCCGGACGGGCCGGGCGAAGGCGGGTTGAAAAGTGCGTTGCGTGGACATGGTCCGGGTCGGTCAGGGGTTGTGATAACTCACCACGGGAGAGACGACGGTGACAGGTCCTGTGACGGGTGCCGGCACGGCGTTGAGGTAACTCACGACCGGCGCCGCGACGGTCATCGCCGTCCCCGCCGGCACCCCGTCGCCCAGGGCATTGAGGTAACTGGCGGGCGCGGAAACCACCCGAACAGACACCCCCGCCGGGGGGCCTTCCGCCAGGGCGTTCAGGAACGAAACCGGAGCCGAAACAACCCGCAGCAAGGGGGTCGAACTGGCGTCCAGCGGATCGGAACCGCTCGCAACCTCGCCATTGTCGTCCCACCCGTCGCCGTCACTGTCCGGACTGATGGGACTGGTCCCGCGACGAAACTCCTCCCGGTTGCTCAACCCGTCGTTGTCCATGTCCTCGTCCCCGTCATTGATCCCGTTGCCATTCGTGTCCGCCAGGCGCGGATCGAGTCCGAAGAACAGCTCCCAGGCGTTCCCCAGGCCGTCGCCATCGAGATCCTCAAGGCCGTCCGGAATGCCGTTCCCGTTGGTGTCGCGGCGGGTCGGGTCGTATCCAAGGGCCTCCTCGATGTTGTCCGGCAATCCATCGCCGTCGGAGTCCACCTCGCTCAGAACCCAGAAGGTCCAGGTCACATCCGCCGTCAGGGCGTTGCCTGCCAGATCGGCGATGGGCGGGCGCACCCGCGCCTCGTAATACCCCGGCGCCAGCGGCTCGGGCAGCGTCAGCAACGCGGTCTGCAATGGACCCCGGTATTCCACCCGCCCCTGCGTCACAAGGATGTCGTCCGCCGTTCCGAGCGCCGCATCCGGACCGGCCGAGCGCAGGGTGAAGGTCTCCCGTCCCACCGTGGCAGGCACGACGGGCTCATTGAACACCGCCGAGAGCACCGCCACTTCGCTGGCGAAGGCGCCCGGGGCCGGCGTGCGCCGGATCACCCGTGGCGGGGTGGCGTCCGGAACCAGCTCCACCGTGACCACCGGCGTCGCGGCCCGGTTCCCACCCGTGTCGATCGCCCTCGCCTGCAGGGTGAACGAGTTCCGGGTCGGGGTGATCGTTGGCGTGGTGAAGAAGAAATCGAACCCGTAGTTGTTGTCGGTCGCCACCAGGACCCCATCGACCAGGAACTCGACGCTCCGCACCTGGACATCGTCCCGGACCCGGGCGATGACATTCACCAGCTTGCCCTCCTCCGCCCGCGGCGGATCGAGCGGGAAACTGGCTGCCAGCGAGATGGACGGCGGAACCCCGGCGCGGTCGAAGGCGAGGAAATTGATCACCTGCAGCCCCGCCCGGCCGTCGGCGACATACGCCATCCCATTGTACAGGCTCAACGCGGTGGCCAGCCCGGGCGTCGGGAAGGTGGCCACGAACGCCGTTCCCAAACCATCCTCCCCAAGGTTGTAAAGCGAGACGTGGTGGTCGCCGTCGTCGGTGCTGTTGGCCGACACCGTCGCCACGCCCAGGCCCGAACCGTTGGGAACGATCTGCTTCCAACCCTGCTGGGCCGTGTTGTTGGCCAGCACCCGCCGCAGGCTGGTCCGGTCACTCACATCGAAGACGTTGTACCCGGACGTGAAGGTCGCGTAGGCACGCCCGTCGGCCACAAACAGCCGAAGACGCCGGCGCCCCGCCCCCACGCCTCCCGGCGACGCCACACTCCCCGTCACCGTCAACGCCCCCTCGTCCAGTGCCACCGCATACAACTGCCCCACCGCCAGCACGAAGAGCGTCGTCCCGGACACCGCCAGATCCTGGATGTTCGCCGAATTGGACAGCACGGTTGAATCGATGACCCGCCCCGAGGCGAGATCGACCATGGCCACCAGTCCGTTGGCCAGCCCGACCAATCCGACACCCCCCGCCACCGCCACCGCATTGACCGGCGCCCCCAGGTTCACCTGGTGGAGGAGGCGCGGCCCGTCGGCCCCCTGAAGGTCGATCACGATGAACCCGCCCGGCCCGTCGGCCACCGCGACGTACCGTGCGGTGCAGGCCACGCACCCGGCGTTGCCAGGCGTGTCGATCTGCGCCACCCGCGTGGGATTCAACCCGCCCGACACGTCGAAAATCGCCACTCCCGCCTCCGAATCCGCCACGACCGCCAGACTTCCCAGCGCGCACACATCCACCGCGTTCCCCGGCGTGTCCGCGCTCGCCACAATCCCCGTGCTGACCGGCCGGCCATCATTCGGATTGGTGCCCCGGCGCACTTCCTCCCCGTCCGGAATCCCGTCCCCATCCGTGTCCGGGTTCCGGTCGTCCGTCCCCATGATGAACTCCGCCAGATCCGACAACCCGTCCCCGTCCGTGTCCGGCGAACGGTCCGGCCCGAGCACCACCCCCGGCAGCAGGAACTGCCGCCCGTTCCCCGCCGAAATCCAGTCGGCCGTGCCCACATGCAGATCCCGGGCCCGCAAGACCCACTGACGATACCGTGTGTTGGGAGCCATGATGAGGTTGGCGTGCCCCTCCCCGTTTCGTCCGGTCACGCCCCGCTGCTCGATCCGGCCCGTCTCGAGATTCATCAACACGAAGTAGTGCAGCCCCAGCGACGGCGTCCGTCGCGGCCGCCGCGTCGCCAGCGGCGGCGTCCCGCGCAGCGTTTCCTCAAAATCGCTCACCCCGTCGCCATCCGTGTCGCGCCGCCTCGGATCCGTCCCCAGCTCGTACTCGCGCCGGTTGATCAATCCGTCGCCATCGAGATCCAGGAAGGCATCGGCCGGGTTCGCCGGATTGAGGCCGTGCTGCAATTCCCACGCATCGGGCATCCCGTCGTTGTCCATGTCCAGCGGTGACCGCACCACGATCCGCACCGCCGCACTCAGCGGTTTGCGATCCATCCCCGGCGAATGCGTCACCAGAATCGTCGCCGTCCCCGGCCCCACCCCATGCACCACCCCATCCACCGAGACGGTCACCACCGCCGGATCGGTGGAGCGATAACGCGTGCCCGACGCCTGCCGCGTCACGTCGGTGGACACGCCGTCACGGAATCCCAGCGTCGTGATCGCCGCCGTCTCCCCGATGTCCACCAGCTCGCGCGGCACCGACGCCGTCAGCCGGTCGAACGGCATCCCGGCTCCGTGCCCGTGCAGTCCGAGGCGCGGCCCGCCGGGACCGACTTGATGCGGCGAGGGCGCCGGGCACGCCGGCCAGCCCTGCGCCGTCGCGAACGCCCTGATCTGGTCGATCATCCCGTTCAACACCGCCTGTCCCGCCTGGTACGCCGCATCCGTGCGCGCCGAATCGTGCCCGACGTTGTACGCCACCACCGCCGCCGTGAACTGCGTCTCCAATTGCGCCGTCAACGCCTGCGCCCGCGCGTTCAGCGTCGCCGTCGCTTCCGCTTCCGTCCGGATGCAGGGCACGAACTCCGCCTCCAGCGCCGCCTCGGTCGCCGTCCACAACGGCGCCAGCAACCCCGGCCAGTCCACGTCCCGGTGATGCACCTCATGCGCCCGGCTCGCCTCCTTCATGTGCCATGCCCCCCGCCCCGCCCCCAGGTACGCCGCAAGCGTATCGATGACATTGCACCGGTTCGCCCGGGTGATGTTTCCTCCCACCGTCGGATTCGGCTCCGTGCTCCCCGACATCGACAGGTTGATGGTCCCGTTCCAACGCAACCGCGTCACCCGGTACCGCCAGTTGTTGTCCGCGTCCCGGCAGATCGTTCCGTCGATGGTGAACCCGCTGTGGGACGTGTAATTGCCCCCCGCGTCGGCATCGTTCTCGGTCAGCGTCCACCCGCTCTGATCCACCGGACCCAACCCGTTCGCCCCGCAGCCGGGACCGGCCGGCGGCGTTCCCCGGCATTCGCCCCCGACACAACGGTCGTCCGTCGTGCACGGATCCCCATCGTCGCAGACCGACCCCTCCTCGCATGGCCCATCGCCGTCCCCATCTCCATCTCCATCTCCATCTCCATCCCCATCCCCGTCCCCATCGCCGTCTCCATCCCCGTCGCCGTCGCCGTCGCCACCTCCATCGCCGTCTCCGCCACCTCCCCCGTCTCCGTCTCCGCCCCCATCTCCTCCTCCATCGCCATCCCCATTGCCACCGCCACCCCCCAACAACTGGTCACAGCCACCGCTGCTTCCGGGGGCCGTTCCATGCCAGCCGGGCTGAAGCAGCCCCACCCCGGGGTCGGTCTCCACAAACAGCCCGTCCGCCGTCACCGTCATGGGACCCACGATCTCCCATTCGCCCGTGTCGTGGTTGAAACTCCAAAGCGCGCTCGACGCGCCGGGTGGCAGCCGCTCGCCCGTCTCGGGATCGGGCAGGTTCGGGAACCGGACGGGCACCGGCCGGTCGAAATTGCTCGCGCCGTCGGTCTGGACCGTGATGACCAGCGGCAGATTGAGACCCGGCGGCAGCGGGCTCGGCAACCGGTCCGCCGGCACCGGCGCAATTCCAACCCTGCCCCCGCGCGTGCCATCATCCGCAAACAACGCATTCGCCGGCACCTGTATGGCCACCCCCGCCAGCTCGGGACTCCCGGTAATCACCTCGTCCGGGAACGTGACCACCGTGTCCACCGTCGCGCTGACCACCTGCAACGTCCCCGGCACCACCCGCGGCAGGTAAATCACGCCGGTCCCGCCGGCGAGGTTGTCATCCCGCCCGGCCGCCGCCGTAAACGACTTGCCCACAAACGGGTAATAAGCCCCGTCCGGCCAGTCCGAATCCGGTGAAGTCCGCCCGTCAATGTGGACGAAAAACGTCCCCGACGGCGCCGGCCTCAGCGTGAAGTTCCCGTCCACATCGGTCACCGCCCGCAACGTCTCCTCCCGTCCGTCCACCGTGATGGTGACCCCGGACAGCGGCCGGTTGATCGGCTGGCCCAGGGCATCCGTGCCCGGCTCCGAGGCCAGCACCCGCCCGATCACCGCCGTTTGCCCCACCGGCGTCAGACTGACGGTGTCGAACCGGAACACCCGCCGCCCCCCCGGTCGCCCGTCGCCATTCGCATCCAACGCCACCCCGCGCGCATCCCGCAGATGGTCTCCCACCAGGGTCACCGTAACCCGGGTGTTGCCGGGCAACGGTTCCAGATAGAACAGGCTCGCCTTCAGCCGGTCACTCGACAGATCCACCCGCGTCAGCAACCGGCGCCCGCCCGCCTCGGCGTAAAAGTTTGCCGGTTCCAGCACCGCGTCGGCGCCCAGCGGCCCCGTGAAGTACACGATGCTCTCCCGCGTGACCGCAATGTCGCTCGCATTGGCCGCCGGACTCGTCGAGGCCACCCCCGTCACCGGAGTTCCCGAATCGGGATCCGTCCCCTCCAGGTACTCCTCCAGGTTCGATCTCCCGTCCCCGTCCTGGTCCCGGGCCGCATCGGTGGGATCAAACGGATTCAGGAATGTCGGGTACTGCAATTCGTACAGGTCATCGATGCCGTCCCCGTCCACGTCCCCCGGAGAGTCCACCGAAAACCGCTGCACCCGGTAGAACCGCGACCCGCTCCGCCCCAACGCCGCGCTGTCGGTCAGCGTCACCTCACCCTGCACCCCCATCGCGATCGCCACCGGCTCGGTCACCGTCGTCGCCGTCGCCCCCCGGAACAGCACGTAATAGCTGCCCGACACCGCCTCGACCCGCACCGCCGGCCGATCCACCGAGTCCAGTTGCGCCTCGACGATCCGGAAGGTCTGCGACTGGAGGCTCGCGGAGGCCAGGAGAAACGCCCAACTCCCGATCAGACCACCAACACGCTGGAGGAATCGAAGGTTCACGGGGAGGGAGAGCAGGCGCTGCCTTCGTACGCGCACCAGCGCTCCCATGTCCACATGTTTTCTTGAAAAACAGTCCTCCTTACCCACCCCGCTTCACCCTTCGGAGGGACGAGCTCCGCGAGGCCGCAATCCACTGCTCCACGCCCTTTCCCCCTCCCCGGGACTCGTACTCAGCCCGAAGGGCGGTACTCGTACGCGTCCTCGAACCCGCAGGCACACCGTTTCAACGTCGCCTCATGGCGGATCCGATGGCTTCGACCCTGTTCGGACCTCCCATTTCGCATGCGAATCAGGCAGGGCGGGTACGAGTACGAGTACGATTACGATTACGATTACGATTACGATTACGATTACGATTACGAGCACGAGCACGAGCACGAGCACGAGCACGAGCACGAGCACGAGCACGAGCACGAGCACGAGCACGAGCACGAGGCCGAGGCCTGTTGCAATACACGGAGATGCGCCCCATCGCACCACCCCCTTGCGGCCTCGTGGAACCCGGCCCTCCGAGGCGAGGCTGCGCGACGTTCGCACCTCTCCCCACGATTCCCCGTTCCCCGTTCCCCGTTCCCCATTCGTGATCCCCCATTCGCCTTCGTTCCCGGCCGCCCGACCCGTACCCTCGGCCCATCGTGTCCGTCACGCTCTACGATCTCCTTCCCAAGGACGGCCCCGTCGGGCCCGACGTCCTGCTCGGCCGGTTCCTCGAATACGCCGAGGCCCGACGCCTCACGCTCTACCCGGCCCAGGAGGAAGCCATCCTCGAACTCTTCGAGGGCCGCAACGTCGTCCTCAACACCCCCACCGGCTCCGGCAAGTCCCTCGTTGCCGCCGCCCTCCACTTCCACGCCCTCGCCCGCGGACGTCGCTCGATCTACACCTGCCCGATCAAGGCCCTCGTGAACGAGAAATGGATGGCCCTCTGCCGTGAGTTCGGACCCGACAACGTCGGACTCAGCACCGGCGATGCCACCGTCAACCGCGACGCCCCCATCCTCTGTTGCACCGCCGAGGTCCTCGCCAACATCGCCCTCCGCGAAGGTCCCGACGCCACCGTCCACGATGTCGTCATGGACGAGTTCCACTGGTACGCCGACCGCGATCGCGGCGTTGCCTGGCAGGTTCCCCTTCTCACGCTCCCCCAGGCCCGTTTCCTTCTCATGTCCGCCACCCTCGGCGACACCGCCTTCTTCGAGGAACAACTCACCCTCCTCAACGGACGCGACACCGTTCCGGTGAAATCCACCGACCGCCCCGTCCCGCTCGAGTTCTCCTACGCCGAGACGCCCCTTGCCGAAACCCTCGACACCCTGGTCCGCGAAGGCCGCGCCCCGGTCTATATCGTCCACTTCACCCAGGCCGAAGCCGCCGAAAGCGCCCAGGACTTCACCAGCATCAACGTCTGCACCCGCGACGAGAAGGCGGCCATCGCCCGGGCCATCGACGACTTCCGCTTCGCCAGCCCCTACGGACCCGAAATCAAGCGCTGGCTCCGTCACGGCATCGGACTTCACCACGCCGGGCTTCTCCCCAAGTACCGGGTCCTGATCGAGCAACTCGCCCAGCGGGGACTCCTCAAGGTCATCTGCGGCACCGACACCCTCGGCGTCGGCATCAACATCCCCATCCGCACCGTCCTCTTCACCCGCCTCTGCAAGTTCGATGGCCAGAAGGTCGGCATCCTCAGCGCCCGCGACTTCCACCAGATCTCCGGCCGCGCCGGCCGCAAGGGCTTCGATGACCGCGGCTGGGTGGTCGCCCAGGCCCCCGCCCACGCCGTCGAGAACCTCCGCCTCGAGGAGAAATCCAAACGCGACGGGAAGAAGTTCCAGCGCCGCCAGCCCCCCGAACGCAACTGGGTCAACTGGGACCGCAAGACCTTCGACCGCCTCATCGCCGCCCCCCCCGAACGCCTCGCCTCCAGCTTCGCCGTCTCCCACGGCATGCTCCTCAATGTCCTCAGCCGCCCCACCGACGGTTGCGCCGCCATGCGCGACCTCATCCGCAGCAGCCACGAATCCCCCAACCGCCGCAAAGCCCACCGCCGCCGCGCCTGGCAGCTCTTCCGCTCCCTCCTCGAACGCCGCATCGTCGAGTTCGTCCCGGACACCCCCTCCGCCCCTTCCGTCGCTCCCGCCCCTTCCTCCCCACCCCGCCGCCACACCCCGCTCCGGGTCCACGTCGATCTCCAGGACGACTTCTCGATGGACCAGACCCTCTCGCTCTACCTCATCGAAACCCTCCCCCAACTCGACCCCGCCTCCCCCTCCTACGCCCTCGATCTCCTCACCCTCGTCGAGGCGATCCTCGAGAACCCCGAAATCATCCTCCGCCGCCAGCTCGACAAGCTGAAGGCCGAGAAGATCGCCGAGTGGAAGCAGCAGGGCATGGAATACGACGAGCGCATGGAGGAACTCGAGAAGCTCGAATACCCCAAGCCCCTCCGCGAATTCGTTTACGCCACCTTCAACGCCTTCGCCGACCGTCACCCCTGGGTCGGCCAGGAGAACATCCGTCCCAAGTCCATCGCCCGCGAAATGTTCGAGACGTTCCGTTCCTTCGCCGACTACATCAAACTCTACGATCTCCAGCGCTCCGAAGGCCTCCTCCTCCGCCACCTCCACAGCGCCTACAAGGTCCTCGCCCAGACCGTCCCCGACGCCGCCAAGACCGATCCCGTCCGCGAAATGGAACTCTACCTCGGCACCATGATCCGCGAGGTCGATTCCAGCCTCCTCGACGAGTGGGAACGCATGCGCAATCCCGATCGCCCCACCGCCGGGGACCGCACCGACCGGCGTCCCCCCGGCGCCGAAGAGGCCGATGCCGACATCACCCGCGATCCCCGCACCTTCACCGCCGCCCTGCGCGTCCGCATCTTCGCCTTCCTCCGCGCCCTCGATCACGACGACCCCGCCGCCGCCCTCGAACAGATCCCGGCCCACGCCGATTCCGAACCCTGGGACCCCGCCCGGCTCCGCACCGCGCTCGACGCCTACCGCAGCGAACACCACGGACCCCGCCTCGACCCCGAAGCCCGCAACGCCCGCCACACCTACCTCCGCCGCTCCGAAGACGGCGCCACCTGGCACCTCGAACAGATCCTCGTCGATCTCGAAGCCCACAACGACTGGGCCGCGGAGTTCACCGTGGATCTCCCCGCCTCCCGCGCCGCCCGCGAACCCGTCATCCGCTTCCTCCGCCTCCGCCCCCTGCTCGATCCTTCATCCCATCGCCCGGAGGAGCCTCCTCCAGTTGACCCGCCCTCACCGACCGCCTGATTCCGGGGCCATGAAAGGATGCACTCCAGAGAGGCAGGGCAGTGCCAGAGCGTTGCGGGTCCGCCGGCTGCTGAGGCCGTTGTGCCCCGAGGGGATGGTGGCGGGCGCGGTGTTCTTCGCCTTCTCGCTGACCCCTTCCCTCCTGCCCCGCTCCTACGCCGTCCAGGGACTGCTTTCCGGACTGTCCTTCGCCGCCGGCTACGGGGTGGGCGTGGCCGGCGTCCTGCTCTGGCGCTATCTGCAATTGCCCCGGGCCCGCACCCGCGTCCGCCGGGTGCTGCGAACCATCGCCGCGGCGGCGACCGCGCTGTTGTGCCTCGCCAGCCTGTGGCACGCGGCGCACTGGCAGAACTCGATCCGCCGATTGCTGGGCATGGAGGAGTTGTCGGGATTCCAGCCGGTGCTGCTGGTGTTGATCGGGGCCCTGCTCTTTGTGCTGGTGCTGGGACTGGCGCGCCTCTTCGCGTGGGTGTGGCGGAGGTTGTCGTCACGACTCGGGCGCTACGTGCCGGCCCGACTGGCCCGTCTCCTGGCGGCGGGGCTGTCGGTGTTCGTCTTCTGGACGACCCTCAACGGGCTCTTCTACCGGTTCCTGCTGAAGGCCGCGGACCGTTCCTTCCAGGCACTCGACGCGCTGATCGACGATGAGCTGCCGCGTCCGGCCGGTCCGGAACAGACGGGCAGCAGCGCGTCTCGAATCGCCTGGGAAGACCTCGGCCGTCAGGGGCGGGAATTCGTCGCCCGGGGCCCGTCAGCCGCCGACTTGAGTGCGTTCTTCGGACGCCCGGTGACGGCACCGATCCGGGTATATGTGGGACTCAACAGCGCAGACAACCCCGAAGCGCGCGCGCAACTGGCCCTGGAGGAACTCATTCGTGCCGGCGGCTTCCAACGGTCGTTGTTGCTTCTGGTCACCCCGACCGGCACGGGCTGGGTGGACCCGGCGTCCCAGGCCACCGTGGAATACCTCCATCGCGGGGACCTCGCCACGGTGGCGGCGCAGTACTCCTACTTGAGCAGCCCCCTGGCGTTGCTCACCCAGGGCGACTACGGCGCCGAAATGGCGCGCGCCCTGTTTGCACGGATCTACGGGCACTGGCGTTCGCTCCCGAAAGACTCGCGTCCACGCCTGTTCCTGCACGGTCTCAGCCTCGGATCCCTCAACTCCGACCTGTCCTTCGACGTCTTCGATGTCGTGGAGGATCCGTTCGACGGCGCCTTGTGGAGCGGGCCGCCCTACCGTCATGGGACGTGGCGGCGGGCAACCCGGGAACGGGATCCGGGGTCTCCGGCCTGGCTTCCAATCTTCCGGGGCGGATCCGTGGTCCGATTCATGAACCAGACAACCGGACTTCGGGAGGGAACCGGCACCTGGGGAAACTTCCGAATCGCCTTCCTTCAGTACGCCAGCGATCCCATCACCTTCTTCGACCCCAAATCCGCGTGGCGCATGCCCGACTGGATGCGCGAACCGCGGGGTCCCGATGTCTCACCCGCGTTGCGATGGTTCCCGGTGGTGACGATGCTGCAACTGGCCACGGACATGATGGCCGGAACGGCCCCCAAGGGCTTTGGCCACGAGTACGCACCGCTGCACTACATCGACGCCTGGCTCGCAGTGACGGAACCCGAAGGGTGGACGGATGCCGAACTGCAGCGACTGCGCGCCCTCTTTCACGAAAACGAACCGCGCGCCGGGGGACGATGATCCGCCCATGTGCGGGTCAATCCTGTGCCCGCACGTACCCGCCCTGCCAGAGGCAATGGGCTCAAATCGGCATTCTTGATCTTCTGTCCCGGGCCTCCAGGTCGCCTCGGCACCCGTCCGAGGATGAATTGTAATAATACAGATTTGACCCCATTGCCCGCGGTTCACTCCCTCCGTCCGTCCGCGCGCCGCTCCGGAGCTCCTGACCATGCGGCCAAGCGAAAGCCCTGGTTGCCGTCCCCGTCGCTAGGGTCCCAGTGGGCCCGGTAGGCGGCACGGCAGAAGCGCGCGCTGTACAGCCACGAGCCGCCGCGGATCACCCGGTCGGCGCCATCGACCGGCCTGACGGGATCGCTATCGCCACCTTGGGCGTAGGCATCCGGGGCGTACCAATCCGCACACCACTCCCACACATTGCCGCTCATCTCTTCAATTCCGAAGGGACTCGCCCCACCCGGAAAACATCCTACGGCACTGGTCGATCCAATCCCGGTCTCAAAGCAGTTCTGGCGGTCAGGATCCTCGTGGTCCCCCCACGGGAACACACTCCGATCCGTCCCGCGTGCCGCCTTCTCCCATTGGGCTTCGGTGGGCAGACCCATCCGCATTCCCCCTGCGGTGAGCGCCCTCCGGAGGGGCTCCGGTGTGACCCGGCTGTTCCGCAGCTTCCGCGTCAGCCAGACGCAGTAGGCCATCGCCTCGTCCCACGAAACCCAGATCACCGGATGGTTCGCCACGCCGCGCAGGCAGTCGGGTTTGCAAGGACGAAAGCCCCCGTTCTCCGCCCGGTCCTCCGCGAACGCGCGGAACTGCGCCACTGTCACCGGATACCGCCCGATGTAGTACCGCGTCAGCGACACCGTCCGGGACGGCACTTCGTTAGAATCGGCATTCGGATCGCGCCTCGGATCGCTTCCCTGCTGGAATGGCCCCTCCGGAATCTCGACGAACCCCAGCAGAGGCTCGTCGGGCAGATACCACGCATCGGCCCGGAACCGCGCATCGCCCAATCTCCCCAGGGCCTCGCCCAGGCCGCAGCGTTCGCGCGCCGGACGTGTTCCCCGCATTCCCTCGAGGCAAAGCGTCCGCACTCCATCGAGCATTCCATCCGTCAGTTCGACCTGCCGCCCTCTCAGAATCTCGACACAGTCGGCCACCAGCGTCGTCATCGACAGCCCGGGGGTTCCTGAAATCGCCTTGAGGATCTCCCGCAGCAGATCGACCGCACGCCGGGGACGCCGGTTCCCGGCCAATTGATTCCCAAAGAGAAAGGAAAGCGTGTTGCGCCACTCCGGCCGTTCGCCCCGTTCGCGAAACACCGCCGCCAGTCGGGCCTCATCGACATCGGCGATCCGTTCGGCGGCAAAGAACTCCTGAAACGAGAAATGATGGAACTCCGCCCCGTCCGACTCCACCGGGAGGAGCAGCCCGCTCTCGGACAGCAGCCGGTCCCTCGCTTCGTTCACCCTTCGGAAGCCCGGCTCCCGGTAGTCCGCCTGTTGATCCGCCTGGAGCAGACGGTCGATCTCCCGGGCGGTCGCCCGCGCCTCCGGCGTCTCCCGCGTCTCGTCCAGCCCCTGGCCGGTATGCATGCCGTGGGCGATGGCCGCCAGACGATGCCGCATCAGGGGGACCTCCTCCGGCGCGAACCGGTTGTGCAGCACCGTGTCGGCGATGCGGTCGTACAAGTCATGCCTGTCCTGCGGCAGCCGCTTGCCCTCCCCGTACACGATGCCCATGGCCGTCAGGAGCAGCGGATTCTCGGCCAATGGCACCAGCCATGTACGCTCCGCGATGTCCCTCAGCAGACCCGCCGCCGTCTCCCCGGCCCGCCCCGGATCCTCGATCAGGATCCGGAACCAGCGCCGGACCAGTTGCTCCTGGAACTCCCGGGCCAGCCGGTCCAACGGCGCATGCACCAGCCCCAGCCTCCGGACATCCCCATCGGACAGGCCATACGGCCGGCTGGTGAGCAGGATCCGGTTCCCCGCCTTCTCCCAATCCGGAAGACACTGTGCCAGACCGCTGACCAAGGCCGCCCGACGGGAGGCGGGCACTTCATCCGCCCCATCGAGAATCAGCACCACGCCGCCTCCCTCCAGGCGCGGTTGCAGCCCACCCCAGGAAAGGTCGCCGGGTCGCTCCTTCGTGAGCCACCGCTTCAGGGCGTCCTGAAGCAACCGGGCGGTAAGCTCCCGGCGCCGCGGCAATGCGCGGTGGAAATCACGCAGGCGGATCAGCACGGGAAGCTTGCCTTCAAGCTGCCATGGAAGGCCCTCGAATCGCGTCTCCTCTGCCCGCTCCAATTCCGGTTCCGGCATCCGCCTGTTCGCCAGCAGCCAGGCCAGCCAGCGGCAAAAAGTGGACTTCCCCGACCCCGGCGCACCCGAGACGTAGAGCGAATGCTGGTTGACCACATCCAGCAGGAGCGGCGAATCGGAAGGCTGGTCCGCCTCGCCGAATTCCGCTCGGTCGGGGTGAATCGCGATCCATCGCCGCTTCCCCCCGCCTTCCTCCGCATCCGGACGCGCCTCCCGCCACGTCGTGGTCAGCGGCACATACACCGAGCCGATTCGCACCGACTGCCCCTGCTTCAACCGCAGGCCAAGCAGCTCGACGCTGCCGCATTCCCGCTTCACCCACTCCAGGTACCCGGATGGAATCGCCTGTGCCTTTCCCCCCTTTCCGCCCCGGCTGGCGCGCCCCCCGGCCCCCTTCCCTCCACCCGATCCCCGCCCTTTCCCAGGCAACCTGGCCGCCAGTCGCTTGAGGAACGGAACCAGGTCGTCGAAGGACGCCCCGTAGGGCACCACGTCGAGCCACGCCACCTCCTTCAATTCGTCGCGCAGCGCCCCGGCGTCCTCCTCCCGACAGAGCACGAAGTGCCGATGAGTCGTGTGTTTCCGCGCCTCGCGGGCCCACTCAATCAGGCGGGTGAAGTTCGGATCTGTCACCGTCCCGCGGCATCCCACGAACACCAGCGTCCGGTCCATGGTGAACAACCGCAGGATCGTGGCCGCAAGCGGATCGTCCCTCACCCGGTCGTAGGAGCGCAGCCCGAGCACCACGGATTCAGGATTCTCGTAATACCCATGGAGGTGGAGAACGCATGACCCCCCGTCACCGCGCAACGCCTCCTCGAACCGCGCCTTGTTCCCTTCGACCCAGGTGACCGGCGATCGCCCGGTGGCCTTCTCGAACAGCGGATCGTAGTTCAGCGTGGCCAGCAACCCGGGAAAGCCGGCCAGCACTTTCAAGATCTCCGGTTTCGCCGGTTCGAGTTCTCCCAGGCTGTCCTTGAGCCAGGCACGGTACTTTCCCGGAGCCTTGCGCATGAGTCGGCTCGTGATCATCTCCGCCGCCTGCACCAGGAAGTCCGGACTGCCCAACCGGATCAGGGCGCGCACCGCATCCGCCTCGTCGGCCTTGATCGCGTGTTCCACCTTCTCGCAGTAATCCACACCATGGCCAAGCAACCCATCCCAACTGGCCACGACATGGCCATTCACCTCCTGCCGGTCACAGGCCGCCAGCGCCACGCCCGTCCCGGCCACCAGGACCAGTTGTTCCGGGCGCCCGGCGACCTCCTCCTCGAGCTTTTCCACCAGGGGATGCAGGCTCACGGGCCGAGATGGTGAATCCCCTTCCATCCGTGAGGCAATGACCTTGGTTTGCCACCGGAACCACGCGGTGCATCCCCAAGTTGTCGGTGGGGAGGCAGCCAATCGGAGGGACGAGCTCTGCGAGTCCTCATCCCAACACACCACGTCGTTGCGGCCTCGTGGAACTCAGCCCTCCGAAGCGATGCTTCGCGAAGTTCGCGCCTCTACCCACAACTCCGGGATGCACGGGGAACCACGAGGGCACTCCCGCGATCCGCCGCCACGGGCGCCTCTTCGAGTTGTCGGTCGATTCAGTCGCAACGGGTGTCGAAATCGCGTTTTCGGATGGCAACCTCAACACCCAGGAGGTGACGCACTCCAGTTTCTTGGAGTGCGGCGGTTCCCGCCGCTTTGGATCCCGCTCCGGCCAAGCCTCAAGCCCGGGTGCGTCTTCAATCCTTCCCTCCGCGGACCAACCCTGCCCCCCCCACACGTCCCCGCCCTGCCAGAACCGCTGGGTGTACACGCTTCAGCGTGAGCCTCCCAAACCACCCCCGACACGCTAAACAGAGGTCAAGGGGCGGGCCGCGCGGGAGTGACGAGTCGGTAGTAGCTGGGGGCGGCAGGGTCGGGTTCGATGGCAATGGCGATGGGACCGTCGGCGGTGGCGGGTTGGACGGTGTGATGGACATGCCAGGCGCCGAACCCGGGATGGTCGCGCACGAGAATCGAATAGCTGCGGCCGGCGATGGCATGGAATCCGAGGACGAGGGTGTCGGGCGTGTCCTGGCGGGCGGTGAGCCGAAGAGTGCTCCCGGGATCGCGGGGATCGGTTCCGGCAAGGTACTCCTCGAGGTTGGTCAGGCCGTCGCCATCGGAATCGAGGTGGGCGTCGGCGGGATTGTTGGGGTCGAGTCCGTGGGCGAGTTCCCATTCGTCCGGCATCCCGTCGAAGTCGGTGTCCCAGGCCGGGGGCGGGGTGGCCCGGGTGGCGGAGGGCGGCGCGGCAATCCAGTTGGCGGGGTCGTTGGCGTATTCGAGGGGACGCCGCCGCTGGAGGGACCAGCCGCGTTCGAGGGGTTCGACGGGCCAGGGCGGCGTGCTGCGGTAGTGGACGCGCTCGACCAGGAGGTAGGGAACGAAACCGGCGTCGGGCCGGCCCGGGCCCTGGGGGGTGTCGGGGCGTTCGAGCCGGATGTCGTCGTCCTCGTTGGAGAGCCGGCCGGTGAAGGGCCCGAGGAAGGGGAAGAATCCCGCGGGCTGATACCGGGTGCTGAAGGCTTCAGCGCGGGCGCTGTCGGTGGGCGCAAACCGGACCACGAGGGCGAAGCTACCCGGGGGTAAGATGATGCCGGGGGGCAGGTCGAACTCGATGCCGCCCCGGAAGCGCCAGGTGTGGGTGGGATGGGCCGGATCGAAGAGGGGGACGTCCTGGCTGGAGGCGTTGTGGAGTTCGATGAACTCGTCGAGCGGTTCCTCGGGGAAGGCCGGGTCCCCTGGAACGACGGGCCGGTAGTGGATCTCGGTGATGACGATGGGCCCGACCAGGGGATAGGCGTTGGGGAGTCCGGTGCCCTGGCGAAACTCCTCGATCGAGGTGGGGATGTCCCGGCCGAAGGTCCGCCGGCTGAGGGGCGCGAAGTCCCATCCGACGCTGGTACGATGGCGTCCGTGGGACATGGCGTTGGCGGCGGGCTCGAAGTCGAGACGGGCGCGGAAGCCGGTGGCCTGTCCCGCGGCATCCGTCTGGCTCAGCCAGAGGGTGCCGCCGCGGGAGGAACTGAGTCCGAAGGCAGACGGCTGGCCGGGGGCGTTGAACTGGTTCGCGTAGAGAACGTGGTATCCGCCGGGTGGCAGGACGGTGCCGTCCGGGAGCCGGTATTTCCACAGGTCGGAGGCGTCATCGCTCATCCACCAGCCGGTCAGGGAGAGCGGTTGACCCCCGTGGTTCAGGAGTTCGACGGCGTCCTCGAGGGGCGGGTCGGTGTGAGTGAGGATTTCGTTGAAGACGAGCGCCGGGTGGGGAAGCCAGTTGGCGGCGCCGGGCGACGGCGATAGCGGGAAGTCGGCGAGGGTGTTCGAACTGTCGGGGAAGCGCCCCTGGGAGACGTCGCGGCGCTGGGGCCCGAGATCGACGGAATCGATGATGGCCCGCTGGGGGGTGTAAAGGCGGATGGTTTCGCCGTCGATGTGGAGGCTGAAGTTGAGGTGGTTGGGTCCGAGGTCGGGCTGGCTGCTGGCGTACCAGAATTGATGCCCGTTGGGTGCGATGAGGGAAAGCGGGGCGAGTTGGGAGCGGGTGACGCCGGCAACGGAGGGGTCGTCGGTGAGGTAGTGGAGTCCGAGATCCACGGGAAGGGGTTGGGGATTGTGGATCTCGATCCAGTCGTGGCCGGAGGAGCTGCTGGCCAGCCATTCGTTGAGGCGCACACCGATGGACGGGGCGAGCGGAGCGGCGGGTCGGTTGGCGGCGCCGGGAGTCGGGGCTTCGAGGAGCGCATGGCCGCCAGTGGCCCAACCGACGGAACGGTCCTGAAGTTGGGGACCGTAGGTGACCTGGTCGAGGACCTGGCCGGAGGCGGAGACGAGCCGGAGCACGGTGCCGTCACCGGGGAGGGCATGACCGGTGCGAAGCGGTGGGGTGGCGGTGGTCGAGGCAGGACGGTCGGGGTCGCACCAGAGGACGAGATATCCCTGGGCGGGGAGGACGGTGCCGGCGGGGAAGGTGAAGGATGCGGCCGGGTCGGGTCCTATGAGGAATCGGGCACCGGCGAGGTCGTGGGAATCGGCGCTGGAGTTGTGGAGTTCCATCCAGTCCACGTGCCGGCCTTCGGGATCGGCCACGGCGGAGCGGTTGCGGGCCATCCATTCGTGGAAGCGCGGGCCGGAGGCGAGCAGGACGTAATTGCTGGCGCCGGGGCTGGCGGTGTTGGGGAAGGGCACGGGCTGGCCGGTGCCGTCGGGAAAGCGCCCGTGGCTGAGGCCTTCAGGCATGGCGGGATAGATCACCCGGTCGAGTTCGGAACCGGCGTCGTCGTGGAGGGCAATGAGACCGCCGGCAGCGGGGAGCCGGAGTCCGGCGCGATTCAGGCCGGGCCGCGGATGGGCGGTGAGGACGACAAAGCCGGAGGGGGGCACGAAGGAATGGATGCCGAGGGTGAAGGTGGCGTTGCTGGTGGACAGGGAGAGGCCGCGGAGAGGGACCGGGGCGGAGGTGTTGAGATTGTGAAGTTCGAGCCAGTCGTCGGCGCCGGGAGGCGGGTTGGCGAGCCATTCGTTGAGGGCGAGGTCGCGGGCCGGGGCGGCGACGGCGGGTTCGTTGGGGGCGCCCGGCGTGGGTTCGCAGAGGTGCCAGGCCAGCGAATCGTCGAGGCGGCCGAGGGTGTATCCGGTGGGGAGGGTGCCGAAGGAGACGGCATCGATGCGGGCGCCGGCGGGATTGTAGAGGGCGAGGGTCTCGCCGTCCTGACTGAGGCCGAAGCCGGTGTGGAGTTCGTCGGTCGAGCGGCTGTCGGCCCAGACGCGGAGGTGCTGGCCGGGGGCGAGGACGGTGTTCGGAGGGAAGACGAAACGTCGGGGATCGGCGGTGTCGGAGAGGCTCCAGCCGGCGAGATTGGCGGAGGCGGAGGCGGGATTGATGAGTTCGATCCAGTCGGCGCGGGCGCCCGGGCCGGCGGCGATTTCGGAGAGGCGGAAGGCGGGGGACGGAGGGGTGGCGTGGGGTTGGCCAGGCGTGCCGCCGGGCTGGGGGCTGGCGAACCAGGCGGCGGGGTCCGAGGGATCGTCGGCGGGATCGCGGTATTCGAGGGACGAACCACCACCGGCGGCTTCGACGGGCCAGGGCGGGGCGATGCCGTACTCGACGGCGGCGACGACGCGGCCGGAGGGATCGAGGAGTTCGATGCGTTCGCCGGAATTGCTGAGGGCACCGGTGTACCAACCGGACACGGTCACGGTGGGATAGCGGGCGGCGAAGTCGGCGGGGCGCGCGGCGTTGGCCAGGACCCAGCGGGCGCCGGGCGGCATGAGGGGCGTGGGTTCAGGAAAGCGGAAGGTGATCCCGTTGAAGGAGTGCCCCGAAAGGTCGATGGGCAGGGTGCCGAAGTGGGTGAGTTCCAGGAACTCGAAGGCGTCGCCGCCAGGCGGATCGAACATGAGTTCGGTGAAGCGGAGAGGCAGGGCGGGCTGCTGGACGAGGAAGTCGGCGACGGTCAGGGCGCTCCATTCGGTGCCGTCGAGGGCGCGGGCGGCGAGGGTGACGGATTCGGTGAGCGCGATGGGTTCCTGGTAGAGGCGGGCGTGGGGCGCGATGTCCCCGGAAAAGGGCAGGCGCGGGTCGGAGCCGTCGAGGGTGAAATAGATCGGGCCGGTGAGGTTGGTGAGGGTGAGGGTTTGGCCCGCCAGGACGTGGCCGCCGTGACGACTGAAGGCGGGGGCGTTGGAGGACGCGAGGAGACCGGCGCGATGGAAGTGGTCGAGGACATGACGGCGACGCTGGGGGATCCAGGTGGTGCCAACGCGGTTGTTGAAGCTGGGGACCACGCCGCGGAGGCGGTTGGTGACGGAGGCGTAGCGGGTGCGGATGCGGTCGTCGGTGAGGGCTCCGTCGTTGAAGAAGTGGCGGTGGACGCGGTCGGCGAAGAGGAGCCGGAATTCGGGGGAGCGGCGGAGGCCGATGAACATGCGCTGGATGTCAGTGCCACCCCAGGGCGGGGAGGTGGAGGAGAGCTGGTTCTGGATGGTGTTCCAGGAGGGCGCGTGGTTGTTGATGTTGCCGAAGGACCATTCGGCGTCCCAGACGTACATGCGGTAGAGACCGTCGGGGGTGCGTTCGCGGGCGGCCCGCCAGTTGTTGTGGGGCCAGTCATCGTTGTCCACGTAGATCAGCGGGCAGAGGTAATCGACGAAGTTGGTGAGATCGAGGCGGGAGGCGATGTCGCGGTAATGGTCGGGATTGGAGAGGTCGCGGGTGTTGATGAGATTGCGGAGGGTGTTCCAGGCGACGGCGGTGCCTTCCCGGACCTCGCCGCTCTGGGCCATGATGTCCCATTCCTCGCCGCCGCCGTGGTAGGCACGGAGGAACTCGACATCGATGCGTTCGGTGGGGTTGTAGTAGCCGCGGTACACGCCGTTGAGGAAGAGGTGGACGAAGTTGCCGACGGCGGAGGGCTGGCGGCAGTCGCGGGCGAGGGTGCGGACCAGTTCGTCGAGGAGGAACGGGTTGGAATGGTCGTTCATGCCCGCGCGCAGGACCAGGGTGTCGAAGGAACGCTGGGTGGTTTCGGGAAAGAGGGGGTAGTTGAGGCGGCCCTGTCCGTATTCGCCGCGGAAATAGAGGCGGAAGGAGTACTTGCTGAAGGGCAGCGAGGTGGAGCGGTAGTCGTAGCGTTGCCGGACGTAGTCGCCTCCCTGGATGCGGATGCCGCATTCGGTCTGGAACCCGTCGTTGTCCTCGGGGCGGATGAACTCGACAGATACCGGGCGTTCCCAGTCCCGGCCACGGCGCGTGGTGTTGCGGGGGCTGACCTCCATGATGCCGGTGCGTCCGAACAGGTGGTTGGTGGCGGTGACCAGGGAGAGGGCCGGGAGTCGGAGGCGGGTGGCGGGCTGATTGACGAGATAGGTGTGGGTGGCGATGGGCGACGGCAGGGCGTTGGTGAGAAAGGCGGCGGCGCGGATGACGCGGTTGGCCGGGATCGGGATGGGGGCGTCATAGAGGAAGCCCTCGGTCTCGGACGGCGGGCTGCCGTTGGTGGTGTAGCGGACGGTGGCGCCGGGGGTGGGACAGGACAGGGTGAGGTGGAAGGCCGACGCGAAGAATCCGCGGGGCACGCTGAAGCGCACGGCCTCGACCGCGCCGGTGATGGTGCTGGAGCCGTTGGGGCCGCCGGGTGTGCCAGTCAGGAAATGGCGCCATTCGCCGGAGGCTTCGTCGCGGCCCATGGAGTAGTTCGGTCCCTGGCGTCCGAAGGTCACTTCGCTGACCGGGCGACGGGGGAGTTCGGGCGGGTAGAGGCCGATGAACTCGCCGTTGGGGTTGAGTTTGAAGTTGGTGTGGAGCGGGGCGTTGCCGACGACCGGGCGACGATCCTTGCCCGAGGCGAAGACCACCAGGTAACCGCCGGCCGGGAGCGTGACGGCGGGGAAGGTCCATTGCCCGGGGTCGTCGGCACGGTCGGAGAGTGACCAGCCTTCGAGGTTGACCGGGGACGCGGTCGGATTGTGGATCTCGATCCAGTCTTCGGCGTCGGCGTCCTCGTCGCGATGGGCGGTGAAGTTCTCGGCCATGAACTCGGTGATCGCCAGTGCAGGCGGCCGATGGGCGGGGTTCACCGTGTAGGACCAGCCAGCGCCGGAGAAGGGGTGGGGTTCGAGGGCGTCGTTGGCAATGCCGTGGTTTGGCGCCCATGTGATCAGGACGGGACCGGGGCTGGCGGCTGGAAAGGTGAACCGATATGGGCCGGCGCCGAGCCCGTGAACGCCCGTGGCCGGCAGGCCATGGACGCGGAGGTCTGCGGCATCCACCCCGGTCACGGCCTTGTTGAACGTCACCTCGATCTCGGTGAGGGCGCTGATCGTGGCGCCAGCGGGCGGTTGCCGGACCAGGACGGACGGGCCTTCGGGATCGACGAGTTCGTAACCCCAGGTGGAACCCGGGGCGGCCAGTTCGAACCGCAGCGGTGGGTCCTCAAAGTCCTCGATGGTGTGAAAGGCGCCCCAGGAGATGGTGACCGGGCCGTAAGGCGGCGGGGCAAAGGTGAAGGTGTAGCGGTCTCCGGACCCCGTGACGTCCGTGGCACCCAGGCCGTTTATCAGGAAGTCCCCGGCGTCGACCCCGCGGACGGGTTCATTGAAGGTGACGGTGATCCGGTCGAGTTCGGCCACCGGGCCCGGCAGGGGATCGACCGACACCACGAAGGGCGGGCCCGAGACGCGGGGGACCGCCGTGAGGGCGGCATCGAAGGCAAGGTCGCTGCTGCCGAGGGTGACGTTGAAGACCTGGACGGCGAGGATGTTCTCGCCCGGCACCAGCAGGGCCGCGGGATCGGTCAGGGGAAACGGGGTCCAGGCGATGGGTTCGGGGACATTCTGGGTGGCCAATGCATTGAACGCCGGGTCCCCCGCAGGGGCCGCGGCGCTGGCCACGCGCACGCCGTTGATCCAGGCAATGAAGCCGTCGTCGCAGATGGCCGACAGCTCCAGGGTCTCGAGGGCGGCGGGGTCGGCAACCTGGAAGCGTTGGCGCAGGTAAAGCGTGGAGTAGCGGTTCTGCATGTCGCCCAAACGGGTGCCGGTGCCGCCGAACAGCGCCTCCTCGCCATACCAAAACGGAGCGGGAGCGGCCGTCCAGGTGGCATCCGCGAAATTCAGGGCGCGCCAGGCGGTGCGGTTCGCGGGTGAGGGTTCGGCCAGGCCCTTAAAGTGGCGCCAGACGGACCCGGACGGAACCAGCGGGACCGGGTCGGCAGCGGCGACGGAAAGGCCTGCGACAAGGGCCATGCCGGCGGCGACCCTGGGGAGGAGATTACGCATGTGACAGGCCTTCTATCGCCCACAGAGGGGGGGTGCGTCAAAGGCCGCCAGACCCCGACTCCTTGGCGAGCATCAGGAAAACGCGTTCTGGATGAGTCCTTCTCCGCTTCGTTCCTCCGTCACCGTGCCGCCATTCGATCGACTTCCGCGATGGGAATGGGGAACGGCGGTCGGGTGTCCGCGCCTTCGCGTGTCAGAGCTTGGAACTTGAGCAGGGAGCGGGTGCATGGCTGTGGCCGGGCTGAAGCCGGAACAAAGGCGTCAACAGTACTATGTCGGACTTTTTATATGGACCCAGTCAACGTGATATTGCCGGGCTTATTATTCTGTACGCAGACAATAGCATTATGCCGGGCATATTTTTATGGGTTTGGGATCTGCCGACTGGATAAGGACTCGGGACCGGCCCGGAAGCCCAAAAGCGGTTTGACCGGCGGGGGCGATCCCGCCTGAAATCGGGCATGTCGAACGTGCCGAGCGATCTCCGATACGCCAAGTCCCACGAGTGGGTGCGCCTGATCGATGGGGAGGCGGTGGTGGGGATCACCGACCATGCACAGCAGGAGTTGACGGACATCGTTTTTGTCGAGTTACCCGCACCGGGACGGCAGCTCAAGGCGGGTGAGGCCTGTGCGGTGGTGGAGTCGGTGAAGACCGCGAGCGACATTTACGCCCCGGTGAGCGGGGAGGTGGTGGCGGTCAACGAGGCGTTGCCGGGGAATCCGGGGCTCGTGAACTCGGTGCCATATGGAGACGGTTGGTTCTTCCGGGTCCGGCTCAGTGCTCCCGGCGAGGCGTCGGCCCTGCTGTCGCCGGAACAGTACGGAGAGCAGATCGGCGGGTAGCGGACGGGAGGACGGACCCGGCGGCCGGGCACGGACCAATGACCCCGCTCGGGCGCACACCGCAGGCGCACTCGCTAGTGCCGCGATCCGGAAGTCAGGTCCGCCGCGAGACCTGGTCGATCAGGCTGCTGGCGGCGGTACGGGGTCTGGATTGGGGGTTGGATCGTGGCCGGATTGACCACCGGTGCGCAACCGGAGGAGCGCCTGCAGGGCGGCCTCGGATTCCGCCGCTTTCTTGGTCTTGCCCAAACCCTGTCCAAGGGTTTCGCCCCGGTAACTGACAGCGCATTCGAAGACGCGGTCATGGTCAGGACCGGTCATTGAGATCAACTGATAGGAAGGGGCCTCCGCGGATTCGGCTTGGAGGAGTTCCTGCAGTTCGCCTTTCGGATTGTGAAGGCTGGGCAGGGCCTCGAGTTGCCCAAACGCCTCCCGAAACCTGGGCAGGACAAACTGGCGGGCGGAGTCGAGCCCGCCGTCGAGGAATATCGACCCCACCACCGCCTCGAAGGCGTCCGCCAGCGTCGAGGCGCGATCCCGTCCTCCGGTGGTTTCCTCGGAGCGGCTGAGGCGTAAAAAGCGGCCGACCCCCATGGCCGCGCTCTGCGCCGCGAGGGTGCGGCGATTCACCATTTCCGCCCGCGCCTGGGTCAGCGGCCCTTCACCGAGATCGGGGAACTTCTCGTACAATTCCAGCGTCAGGACGAGCTGCAGGACGGCGTCCCCAAGGAATTCGAGTCGCTGATTATGGGGAGTGCCGGGACCGAGGTCGTGGGTGACTGAGGGATGGGTGAGGGCAAGATCGAGAAGGGCGCGGTCCCGGAAGCGGTGACCCAGCAGGGCCTCGAGGTCCTCAAGCGCATCCCAGCGGACCCGGATCTCGTCCCGGTCCGGTTGCACAGAACCGGATTGGGCGAGGGTGGCCGCGGTTCCCATGGTCACGGGTTCAGGATGCGACGACCTCAGCCACAACGGACTCCCCGGCCGGGCCGGCTTCGGGCGATCCCGTGGCGACAGGTTCAGCGGCGGGTTCGTCGTGGATGGATTCCGGGGCTGGGCCGGCCTCCGGAGGCAGTCCGTGCTCAAGCAGGTGGGCGACATCGCGCTGGACCTGTTCGAGCTGATCCAGTCGCAGCTGGGGATCCGGGACCGTGAACATCTCCCCGGTGCCGGGCCGTTCGTACACGAAAACGCGGCGTCCCTCGGCGCGAAGGGTCTCGCGGATCTTGAGGACGCGTTTCCGTTCCAGCATCACGGCCAGAATGAAGGCGGCCGGCTGCCAGGCGGGTTGATTGCGCTCGGTAAGGCGGCGCAGAAGGGTCTCGGCGTTGTCGCGCTGGATGGGCTCGGGCGGGGCGGCGGGAGGAACGGTGAACAATCCCTGCCAGTGGGAAATGTACCCTTTGCGGTCGGCGGCGCCGTGCTGGTGCTGGTCGGCCCAGCACGTGACACAGACGTCGAGGCGCTCGAACCCGGATCGCCGTTCGAACAGAAGGGTGTGGTACGGCTCCTGATCGGCAAAGGCGTTGCCGCAGGTCTGGCAGGCGCGGGCCCGGCTTTGAATATTCCAATCGTTCATCCCCGGTGACAGTGGACCTTGGGCCAGCATTATTTCCCGCGGAACCGATCGAGCAACAGCAATCGTTCAGACTGCAGTCGTTCCGACACGACCGATTCTGGAGGAGGAATTGAGGTGGGAGTGCTTGGCAAGGCGAAACGGATGCCACGACAACAGCGCAATCGCCTCGAGGAAGGTATTCCGCCTGCACTGGAAGGCGGCGCTGGGCGCCGAGGCGCCTTCCCGGTCGCGAGCCTGGTCGTATGGTTCGTCGTAGGGTTCGATCGCGAGCCCTCCTGCTCGGTGCCTGTCTGAAGAATGGAAGGGGCCCTGTTGTCGCGGAAAAGGCCGGATGGCGAGACGCGAGGGTGGAGCATACCCGCCAGTCCCGCAGCCACGGGATGACCGAGGAGCAACCAAGCCAGGCGAACGACCAAGGAATGCTGTAAAACGCCCGGCATAATACTATTGACCGACTTGTAAACTGAGAGCCTGGCTTATTATTTGTTTTGTTGACCAACAAGCGACTGCGACATCCAACGCGACCAGTCGGACGGGCTTTAGGGGTTCTAGGTCATTTGCGGGGTACCCGAATGCCGTGGGACGTCAGCATCCTTAAGCCTGCCTTTTTTAATTCAGGATCGGCTCCAGTGGGCCAATAGCGCCGGAACAGCGAAGCCGGAGGTCTGGAATGTGCGCAGGATTCGACGGAGCCCCGCCGGGCCGGCCCCCTCACCGCCCCGCTCAGCCGATGAAATCCCAGTCGTAAGGGCGCCGCATCGGCCGGCTGAGCCATCCGTTGGCTTCGGCATCACCCACGATCTCCTCCTTTTCCGGATTCCACTCCAGCCGGCGGCCCAGGCGGATGCTGATCACGCCGAGGTGTGCGATTGAGATGGAACGGTGCCCGATCTCGGCGTCGCAGATCGGTTCTTTCCGCGTGCGGATCCCGTCGAAGAAGTTTCCGATGTGGTTGTCCGAAGCGTAGAGGCGAACGGCATTGGCCGGCAGGGGCGTCTCGATCATTTCCGGATCGCTGGCACGCAGTTCACCGCGACTCACAAAGATCCAGCCGTCGCTCCCGAGGAACTGCACCCCGTTGGGCGACTTCTCGCCGCCCCCCACCACGCCGCGCTCATGGGGCGTGTTTTCGTCGAGAATGGTCATGGTGACACCGTTTGCATACCGGCACTCGATCCGGTACCGCGCCGCGGCGTCGTACCCGCCCGGGATCATGTCCACCAGGGATCTCCCGTCCACCTCGACCGGACCGGAACGGTCGGTGCCGTTGCCCCACTGCGCGATGTCGTTGTGGTGAGCCCCCCAGTCGGTCATCTGACCGCCCGAGAACTGGTACCACCAGCGGAAGTTCCAGTGGTGGTTGCGCCCGTTGAAGTCCACGAACGGCGTCGGACCCAGGTAGTAGTCCCAGTTGAGACCTGCCGGCACCGGCTGCCGCGCGAACGGACCTTCCCGAGGACCGGTGGGCAGCCCGACAATCATGTGCTGCAACTTGCCGATCCGGCCGTTGCGAACCAGTTCGCAGGCGAGGCGGAAACGGCGGTCGCTCCGCTGCTGACTGCCCACCTGCAGGATCCGCTCGTGTTGGCGCACCTCCCGGACCAGGAACTTCCCCTCGTCCACCGTCAGGGTCAGCGGCTTCTCGGAGTAGATGTCCTTCCCCGCCCGTGCGGCCGCCACGTTGATCATGGTGTGCCAGTGGTCCGGCGCGCCATTGATGATCACATGGATGTCGTCCCGCTCGATCAACTTCCGGAAATCCTCGTACTGGTGCTCCGCCTCGAACTGCTTCCGGGCCGCCCCCGCCTGGTTCACGTCCACATCGGCCACCGCAATAACCTGCCCGTACCGCCGTGCCCCATTGCACACCCCGCGACCCTGCCCGCCGCAGCCGATCAGCCCGATTCCCGGGCGGTCGTTCGGGCCCGGTCTGGCGGGGGTCGCCGCCAGACCTTCGCACTCGTGGAGGTACCACAGCGGGATGCCGGCGCCGGCCGCTGCCGCCTTGAGGAAATTCCGGCGACTGACCTGGATCTGGAAAGGCTTCATGGGTCCGCAACTCCAATCGGACGGCGCCGCTCCGTCAACCCGCTTGTGGACGACCCCCTGAAAGCCGGCGCAACGCGGAGTTGTGGGGAGAGGTGCGAGCTTCGCGAAGGATCGCCTCGGAGGGCGGAGTTCCACGAGGCCGCAACGGTGTGGAGCGTTGGGCCGAGGACTCGCGGAGCTCGTCCCTCCGATTCGCTGCCTCCTCACCCACAACTCCGTGATGCACCGCCTGAAAGCTCGGAAGCCCTCGATGGCCCGACTTGGGCCGTCGTTGACGCCCGACCCGCAAGGTGTCTCCCTTTTCGCCCGTGCTTCGTCGCCTCGGTATCCGACTCGAACGCCGCTTCCTCTACCGGACCATCCGGTTCTTCCGCATTCGCGGGGAGAGTGAGAAAGTGGCGCGCGGATTCGCCATCGGCATGGTGGTCAACTTCTTCCCCACCTTCGGCTTCGGCGTCTTCGTGTCCGGGTTCATCGCCCGGTTCTTTGGCGGCAACGTCCTCTCGGGAATCGCCGGCGGGGCCACTCTCACCTTCGTCTGGCCCCTGCTCTTCTACCTCAATATCCGCGCCGGCAGCTTGTTCCTTCGTCCGTCGGTCCGCGTCGTGGACCTGGAGGACGTCACCGAGAAGACCGTCAACGCCCTGGTCTGGGGCCAGACCTTCCTGCTGGGGGCCGTCATCAACAGCCTCCTGGTCGGCCTGGTCATCTATGTCCTGCTCCGGTTGCTCTACGAGCGCACCCGCCCGGTCGCCCTTGCCTACTTCCGGCGGCATGCCCAGGACCATCAGCTCCGCCTGCGCCGCCACGCGGCGATCCTTTCCAAGGCCCGTCGCACTGGACCCGACGAACCGGCCGCCTCGGGTTGACCCGGCCAGCCCCTGGCGCCTGTCACCCCCCTATCGCCGCCTCCCGTGACCCTCCCCTCCCTCTCGGTCGTCGTTCCCAACTACAATCACGGCCATTCCCTGCCGGCCTGCCTCGACGCCCTCCTCGCCCAGTCCGTTCCGCCCGACGAAATCGTGGTCATCGATGACGGCTCCACCGACGACAGCCGAACCGTGATCGCCGATTACGCGCGTCGCCATCCGTGCATCCGTCCCGAAGCCAACCCGGCGAACCGCGGCGTGGTCTTTACCATGAATCGCGGGCTCGAACTCGCCCGGGGCGACTACCTCCACTTCGCCAGCGCGGATGACATGGTCCTGCCCGGCCTGTTCGAACGTTCCCTTACCTTGCTGGCCGCCCATCCCCGGGCTGCCCTCAGTTGCTCGGCCAGCCGCTGGAGCGACATGGACAGCGGGATGACCTGGTCCATGGCTGCCGGACTCGCCCAGGAACCGGGTTACCTCGATCCCGACCGTCTGGTCGCCCTCGAACGCGCCGGCCGCCTCATGATCGTCAGCCACAGCGCCCTGCTCAAAGCCGGGGTCGTCCGCGAATTCGGCGGGTTCCTCCCGGATCTCCGCTGGCATTGCGACTGGTTCCTGACCTACGCCGCCGCCTTCCGGCATGGCCTCTGTTACCGCCCGGAAGTCCTCTCCCAGGTCCATCTCCACGGCTCCTCCTACTACGGATCCGGGCGGCGCCGGACCGAACACGACGCCGTCATGACCCGCCTCCTCGAATTGCTGCATGAAGAGCGATTTGGCGACGTCGCCCGGCGCATCCGTGAAAGCGGCGCCCTGTCGCTCCACGCCATCCCCATGCTCCGTGCCATGCTCCGCCAGCCCGCCCATCGCGATTTCCTCACCGCCCGCTTCCTCCGCAAATGCCTCTGGCGGCAAGCCCAGGTCCTGGCCCGACGCCACTTCCCGACCTGGCTCGCGCGCGCCTGCATCCGGCTTTTCCTGCGCCCCACCCCTTCCCGCTGAACCCGACCGCCTTCCTCCGACTTCCGGCTTCCGACGTCTGTCCTCCGACCTCCGACCTCCCCACCCATGGCACTGCCCGCCCTGCTCCCGGTTCCGTCCCGGCTCGCCCTCGCCGGCCTGCTGTCGGCCGCCAGTGCCATCGCCGCCATCCCGCTCCCGCCTGTCGCCCCCCTGCCGCCGCCCGGCACCGGGGATTTCGCCGTCTCGATCTGGATCGAGGTTCCGCCGGATGGACAGGAGGCGGGAGGCGATCTGGTGACCTGGTACGACGCGGAGAGCCGCAACGGGCTGAATCTCTCGGTCGTGCACGCTGCCGCCGCCTGCACCTCGACGGCCAACACCCGCAATCTGTTCTTTGGCCTCGATGCCGGCACCGAGCCGGTCTGGGAGGACTGCGGCCGCCCGGGAAACAACCGGATGGTGTTCGCCCTGGCAACCCACGGCGGCCACCTCTACGCCGGCACCTTCGAGCATGGCGCATCGGAAAGCGGACGGGTGTACCGCCATGCGGGCGGCACCCGGTGGATCGACTGCGGCGCCCCCGCGCGCTGCAACACCGTCTCGGCCCTGGCGGTCTTCGAGGGCGAATTGTACGCGGGGGTTTCCCGATACAGCGGGGTTGGCTCCCACCTGGAGCCTTCGCCCAACCCGCATCCCGGCGGACGCGTGTACCGGTACACCGGCGGCCGGCGTTGGGAGGACTGCGGTCAACCCGGACCCGGACAGTTGATCTGGGGCATGGCGGTTCACGACGGCCGGCTCTACGTCACTTCCCTCGATGTCCCGCCGCTGCACCAGACCACCCCGAGGCAGGGCTTGTACCGCTACGAAGGCGGCGCCCGCTGGACCTGGTGCGGCCAACCGGGCGGCCGCATCGCTCCGATCGCCTCCTTCCAGGGTTCCCTGTTCGCAGGCGGCTTCGACGGCGGCGCGCAGGGCGGGCTCTTCCGATACGATGGCGACGGACGGTGGACTCCGTTCGGCTCCCCGCCTCATGTGGACCAGACCTACTCGATGGCGGTGCATGGCGGCCGGCTCCACACCGGGACATGGAAGGAGGGCCGCGTGTTCCGGTACCTGGCGCCGGGAGAATGGGAGGACACGGGACGCCTTGGCACGGAACTCGAGGTGATGGGCCTCGCCCACTTCCACGGCAGACTCTACGGCGGCACGCTTCCCCTGGCGGAGGTCCATCGCCTCGACGCCACCGGGTGGTCCCTGACCGGCCGGCTCGACTTCTCGGACACCCCGTACCGCCGCGCCTGGTCCATGGCGGTGGCCGGGGGACGCCTCTTCTGCGGGACCCTTCCATCGGGGCACGTTCATGCGCTGAGCGCCGGGGTCGCCCTTTCGCAGGACCGCGCCCTGGCCCCGGGCTGGCGGCATGTCGCGGCCCAACGGCATCAGGGCCGTCTCGAACTGCACCTCGACGGCCGGCGCGTCGCCATCTCGTCCACCCCCGATGCCGCGTCCCTTCACCTGGACCCCGGATCCCCGCCCAGGATCGGTTTCGGGGAGGGCGCTCGATTCCCCGGCCGCTGGCGCGAGGCCACCTATTACCCCTATGCCCTCTCGCGCTCCCACCTTCGGGCGTTGGCACGCGCCGCGCCCCGGGCCGCGCTTCCCTGACCCCGCCAAGGTGCCGCCCAGGCTCAATGCACGATTTCGAAGATCCTTTCGAACTGCACCAGGTCGAATGTCTGCTGCACGCTCGGACGCGGGTACAACAGCCGCACCTTGCCTCCCTGGGCGGCAATCAGCCGGCGGATCGCGATCAATGCGCCGAGCCCCTCGCTGTCCACCAGTCGCACCTGACTCAAATCCACCTCGACCACCCGGTGTTCGGGCAGGAGCTTCGACTTCACACCCTCCTTGAAAAGCGGCACAGAGCCGCCGGATAACGCCTCCAAACCGCCTACCCGGACCACCTCGTTCGCGAGATCGATTTGCATATGCGGGACTTCCCGGAGTCTTGCTCAGTGACTCCCGGGAGGGCAAGCGGCACCGGCAGTCAGTCGAACCGGTCCAGGTTCATCACCTTGTCCCAGGCCGCCACAAAGTCGTGAACGAACTGGGTCTGCGCGTCGGAACCTCCATACACCTCCGCGAAGGCCCGCAACTGGGAGTTGGAACCGAAGACCAGGTCCACCCGCGTGCCGGTCCACCGTACGTTCCCTGTCTGGCGATCCCGGCCTTCGAAAAGGTCGGCGTCCGGAGTGACCGGTTTCCATTCCGTCCCCATGTCGAGCAGATGGACGAAGAAGTCGTGGGTCAGCGCCTCCGGGCGCTGGGTGAAAACCCCATGCGAAGTCCCGCCATGGTTGGTGTTGAGCACCCGCATCCCGCCCACCAGGACGGTCAGTTCCGGCGCCGTCAGCGTCAGCAACTGCGCCTTGTCAATCAGGAGCACCTCGGCCGGCACGCTGTACCTGCCCTTCAGATAATTGCGAAACCCGTCCGCGATGGGTTCAAGAACCGCAAAGGATTCCGTGTCGGTCTGTTCCTGGGCCGCATCCATGCGACCCGGCCGGAAGGGCACCGTCACCTCGACCCCGCCGTTCCTGGCCGCCTGCTCAACCCCCGCGCAACCCGCCAGCACGATCAGGTCGGCCAGCGAGATCCTCTTGCCACCGGACTGCGTGCCGTTGAAGGCACTCTGGATGCCCTCCAGCGTCTGGAGGACTTTGGCCAGCCGGGCCGGCTGGTTGACGGCCCAGTCCTTCTGCGGGGCCAGACGAATCCGGGCGCCGTTCGCGCCGCCGCGCTTGTCCGAGCCGCGGAACGTCGAGGCCGACGCCCAGGCGGTCGATACCAATTCCGAAACCGTCAGCCCGGAGGCGAGGATCCTGGCCTTCAGGGAAACGATGTCCTGCGCCTCGACCAGGGGATGGTTGACCGCGGGAATCGGATCCTGCCAGAGCAGCTCCTCGGCCGGCACCTCGGGCCCGAGATACCGGGCCCGAGGGCCCATGTCGCGGTGGGTCAGCTTGAACCAGGCCCGCGCAAAGGCATCGGCGAACTGATCCGGGTTCTCCAGAAACCGCCGCGAAATCTTCTCGTACACCGGATCGAACCGGAGCGAGAGATCCGTGGTCAGCATGGCCGGCGCGATCCGCTTCGAAGGATCATGCGCGTCCGGCACCGTGCCCGCCCCCGCGCCGTTCTTCGGCGTCCACTGATGCGCCCCCGCCGGGCTCTTGGTCAGTTCCCATTCGTATCCGAACAGGTTCTCCAGGAAACCGCTGCCCCATCGGGTCGGCGTCGAGGTCCAGGTGACCTCCAACCCGCTGGTGATCGCGTGGCCGCCCTTTCCCGTGCCGAAGCTGCTCTTCCAACCCAGACCCTGTTCCTCAAGTCCCGCAGCCTCTGGATCAGGCCCCACATGCGACGCCGGACCGGCACCATGGGTCTTGCCGAAGGTGTGCCCCCCGGCGATGAGGGCCACCGTCTCCTCGTCGTTCATCGCCATCCGCGCGAAGGTCTCCCGGATGTCGCGCGCCGCCGCCACCGGATCCGGGTTGCCGTTGGGTCCCTCGGGATTGACATAGATCAGGCCCATCTGCACCGCGGCCAGCGGGTTCTCAAGGTTTCGATCCCCCGTGTATCGCTTGTCCCCCAGCCAGGTCGTCTCCGCGCCCCAGTAAACGTCATGGTCCGGTTCCCAGGTGTCCTCCCGTCCGCCCGCAAATCCGAACGTCTTGAAGCCCATCGTCTCGAGCGCGACGTTCCCCGCCAGGATCATCAGGTCCGCCCAGGAGATCTTCCGGCCGTACTTCTGCTTGATCGGCCAGAGCAACCGACGGGCCTTGTCGAGACTCACATTGTCCGGCCAGCTGTTGAGCGGCGCGAACCGCTGCTGCCCCCGGCCGCCACCGCCACGCCCGTCGCCCGTTCGGTACGTTCCCGCGCTGTGCCACGCCATCCGGATGAACAGCGGCCCGTAATGCCCGAAATCCGCCGGCCACCACTCCTGGGAGTCGGTCATCAGCGCCGCGAGATCCGTCTTCACTGCCGCCAGGTCCAGGCTCTTGAACGCCTTCCCATAGTCGAAGCCCTCCCCCATGGGGTTCGACCGGCTGGAATGCTGGTGCAGCAGTTCGACCTTCAGATGGTTCGGCCACCAGTCATGGTTCTTCGTGCCGCCTCCGGCAACGTGATGGAACGGACATTTCGCTTCGGTTGACATGGTTGTGCTGGTTCGGGCGGTTGGACTCCCTCGGGAGTTG
Organism: Verrucomicrobiia bacterium; assembly: GCA_019634625.1. NCBI lineage: Bacteria > Pseudomonadati > Verrucomicrobiota > Verrucomicrobiia > Verrucomicrobiia bacterium. The sequence continues at coordinate 245 of JAHCBA010000024.1, read as the reverse complement.
GAAAAGGAAGTTTCTGGCACCAGCGCCCGAACGGTCAACTGCCGGATTCTTTTTTATTGTGCCTGGCATTTTAGAATTGACCATTTAGCTTCATAGCTCACCCTGTACCCATCCTCCCCATGAGAATCCCCCGCATCAAAGCCGACCCATCCCTCCCGGCGACGTATCACTGCATGTCCCGCGTCGCCGGTCGCCTTCCCCTCCTCGACGATTCCGCCAAGAACAAGTTGGTCAACATCCTCCAT
>JAHCBA010000023.1 GCA_019634625.1 Verrucomicrobiia bacterium | reverse complement strand
GGGTAGGGGTTTGGGCGGGACGCGGATGAGGAGATGGAAGTGGTTGGACATCATGCAGAAGGTGATGATGTCGATGTCGCAGAAGCGGGCGAGGTGGTGGAGGATGTTGAGGAGCTTGTGCTTGGCGGAATCGTCGAGGAGGGGAAGGCGCCCGGCGACGCGGGACATGCAGTGGTACGTCGCGGGGAGGGAGGGATCGGCCGTGATGCGAGGTGTTCTCATGGTGGGCAGTGAGCGTAAGGGCAATGGCCATGCAGTAAAGTAGAAATAGTCTGACACACAATAAAATAATGAAGCGGTAAATTAAAAATAGGCTGACACATTTCATTTGCACACCTCGCCTTGCCCGAAACTCTGCGGCGCCATCGCTTTCCTCCTTACTGCAAGGATACGGCGTGGCGTCCCCGGGAACAGCGGGGAAAGACAACGGGGATTTGTGCTGGCGGAGGAGACGCAGGCTGGGATTGGCAACCCATTTGAGGGATTGCGCCGCGTGGGTGGGACGCCTCAGGCTGATCGAGTGACTGCTGCATTCTGGCGAACCGGACTGGTGCTGGCCGGCATGGTGGCGGCGATGACCGCTCAGTCCAATGAGCTGGGCATCGCCCGTGACGCGGCAGGCGTGCGCCTCGCGATTGCGGGTGAGGATGGAAGGGAATACTCGCTGGAGGCGTTGGAGGCCCTGCTGAACGACGGGCGCGAATGGCGTCCGGTCGCCACGGTGGCGCCGGGGCCGGGGCCGGGCCCGGTGTTCGTGTACGACCCCATCTGCAGCACCCGCCCGCAGAACTTCTACCGGCTTCGCCTGCTTTCGGGGACGGTCCCGGTCGAGGTGCCCAATCTTCGCCTGCTATCGACCGACGGGCAGGCGCACGAGTTGTTCTATCAGACCGACACACGGGCGCTGGTCCTGCTCCTGGCGGGCGCGGGGATCGGTTCGTTGGAGGGGGATGCGCCGGTGCTTCGGGCGTTGGCGGAGCACTGGGGCACCCGGGCGCGGTTCTGGATTGTGGCGATGGGGACGGGCTCGGACCGTGCGCGTTGGGAGGAGGAGGCGCGGGGCCTGGGACTGGACTTCACGATTCTCGAGGATGAGGCGGGGGTGGTGACTCGGCAGTTGGGGCGCGGCCGGGTGCCCGAGGCGGTCCTGTACGATCCGGCGGCCTACTCGGTGGTGTACCAGGGCCGGATTGGGGGAGGTCCGGGCGACGGGGTGGGAACGGGCGGAACATCCCTGTTGGGTGAAGCGCTGCACCAGCATCTCGGGGGCGGGCGGGTGACCGTCCGGGAAAGCCGGGTGGAGGGAGAACCGTTACCGTCGGCGGGATTCGAACAGGACGATTACGCGCGGGACATCGCACCGCTCCTGAGGCGGTACTGCGTGGAATGTCACAGTCCGGGGAACATCGCGCCATGGGCGATGACCGGGCACGAGGTTGTGCGGGATTTCGCACCGCTGATGAAGGACGAGATCCTGACCCGGCGGATGCCGCCGTGGCATGCGGATCGGCAGGCGCAGCGGTATTCGAATGACGGGATGATGTCGGGGGAGGAGGTGGCGCGACTGGTGGCCTGGATCGATCGGGGTGCGCCGCGTGGGGACGGTCCGGATCCGCTGGCGGAGAACGTGCCGCCGCCTCCGCCGGAATGGCCGATGGGCCAGCCGGACCGGGTGCTGGAGATCGACGAGCAGGCGATTCCGGCGGCCGGGACGGTGGATTACCGGTATGTGCTGATCCGGAACCCGTATCCGACGGACGTGTGGTTGCGGGCGGCGCTGGTGCGTCCGGGCAATGCGCGGGTGCTCCATCATGTGCTGGTCTTCACCGCCTCGGGGTTGAACGACATTCTCCAGATTCAGGCGGGGCTCGGGGGGTACTTCGCGGCGTACGTGCCGGGGATGGAGCAGGTGCCGTTTCCGGAGGGCACGGGGAAGCTGCTGAAGCAGGGGGCGTTTCTCGTGTTTCAGTTGCACTACACGGCGACGGGACAGCCGGAGACGGATCGCACGGCGCTGGGATTGTACCTGGCGGGGCAGCCTCCGGAACGGGAGCTGCTGACGGCGGCGGCGTATGACACGCGGTTCGTCATTCCGCCGGGGGCGGCGGATCACCCGGTGACGGCGGAGTTCCGGATGCCGCGGGACGGTCTGCTGTACGAGATGAGCCCGCACATGCATTACCGGGGGCGCTGGTTCCGGTTCGAGGCGGTGTATCCGGACGAGCGGCGGGAGACGCTGCTGAATGTGCCGTTCTATCGGTTCGACTGGCAGACCTTGTACCGGTTGGAGACGCCGAAGCGGTTGCCGGCGGGGACACGGATCGTGGTGACGGGGGGATGGGACAACTCGATCCGTAACCCGTACAACCCGGATCCGACGGCATCGGTCCGGTTTGGGGAACAGAGCTGGGAGGAGATGTTCATCGGCTATTTCAACTGGGCCGACGCGCCTGCGCAGTAGGCCGCAGCGGTGTGGAGCGTTGGAATGAGGACTCGCGGAGCTTGTCCCTCTGCAGTGAAGCGGAGAGGTGAGATCGGAGGGCCGAGCTCTGCGAGGCCGCAACGGTGTGGAGCGTTGGAATGAGCATTCGCGGAGCTTGTCCCTCCGATGTGCTGCCTCCTCACCCACCACTCCGGGACGCGCCCGTGGGATTGGATTTCCGTGGGAATCCTGTCGCCACAGAGCGCCCAAGGAGTTATACGGGACGCCTCACCGACGAAGTCATGAGCAGTCGCACGTTTACTCTTGGGCTCAGTTCCCTGCTGTTGGGGAGCTGGCTGATGCAGGCGCAATCGTATCCGCCGCCGGAGGCGTGGCCACCCACGGTGGATCCCAACAGGACGGTTCATTTTGTGGTGACGGACGGGGGGCTGGACGCCCCCGGGGCCGGCTGGTCGCCGGATCTGTTGATCCTGTCGGGAGGCGACCAGGTGACGTCGGACATCACGATCGGGGGATTCCAGGGGAAGAAGGTTGACGGGAATTTTCTGAACGTTGCCGACCCGCTCTACGACACGTGGGCGGAGGAGGAGACGATCGACATCCTGGTGCAGGTGTACGGGGATGGGGCGCTGTTCAATGCGGCCGGGGAGCCGCGCAATTTCAATTTTCTCACCGGCATTCTGCCGAATCTGGCCTTCCCGGTGGGGGGGCAGATTCCGGTGGAGGCCGGGAATCGGAAATGGAACTGGGTGCTGTTTCGGATTCCCAACGGATTCCGGCCGGATGGGACACGGTATATCGGGTCGATTCCCGATGGGGCCCAGGGCAGCTTTGGATTTGGGGGGGTCAATGGCGGAACGATCCGCTTTGAGGGGGTGCCCAACCTGATTGTGCGCGTGGTGGCCTTCGGGGAGATGGGGGCCTTCGGGGAACCGGAGGACTTCCTGCAGTTCGCGCCCGCGGAGGGTTGCGAGCCGGAGCCGGCGACGAATCTCGCGGGCATCGACATCCACGCGGACAGCAGTTCGAACATCCAGGTGCTCGATTCCGGGGATCAGACGGTGGTGTACGAGGACAATGTGGGGCCGGCCGGGGATCAGCGGCGGGCGGTTCGGCCGGAAGGGATGTTCCTCAACTTCGGCATCACCGGGAACTATCTGGGGCTGCCCTGCAACGATCCGAGGTCGGTGAAGGTGTGTGTGGATTTCTACGACGACCCGGCCTTCGAGGGGTTGGAGGTGCAGTTTGGTCCGGAGGCCTATGCGACGGATGACGCAACCGGCATCGGGTTCGTCCCCGCGGAGCGGAGGCACGTCATGCAGGGGACCGGCCAGTGGATTCGCCGGTCGTGGGTGGTTCCGGCGGTGAACCTGCGCGGGGTGAACGCCGAAGGGCTGACCGCGGGACCGCGGTTCATCTCCGAGAACGGGCAGGTGGCGGTGTCCCGCTTCGAGATCGCGGTGCTCCGCACCGGTGCGCATCCGTTGGCGGGTCAGGATCCGCTGAGTGACTGCCATGCCGACCCGGCGATCTGCACGGACGCCTACGGAAGCTACGCGGAGCTGGACCTGGCCCTGGACATCCGGGACGGGTTGGATGTGGGGAGCAGTGGGGGCGACCAGAACATGATTGTGGACGAGGCGGGGCCGGCAGAGGACCGGCGCATGGCGGTGCGGCCTGCGTTCGAAGACGGCAGCCCGGGGTTCAATCACAACTACCTGAACTTCGCCATTCTGGAGGAGGCGCTCGGGCCGAGTTCGCAGCCGCCCGCCCGCCTGGTGATCTGCGCGACGTACTACGACGATCCGGAACTGGTCGGGGTCACGTTCCGTCCCGAGGTGTATCAGACCGAGCGTGGCGGCAACCTGACGCTGGCCTTCACCCCGGGCAACATCGTGGTGACGCTGGAAGGGACGGGAACCTGGCGGCAGGCGTACTGGGAGATCCCGGATATGAAGTTCCAGGGCGTCAATCAGGGTCCGCAGGCGGCCGCGCGTTTCGTGGCCAGCGGGAAGGTGTTCATCAGCCGGTTGCAGTACGCCGTGATCCGCCCGTGCGGTCCGAATGCCGGCGAGAATGCCCTCGAAGACTGCCGTCCGCCCGACGCCGTGGCGCTTTCAGTGGGCCGGACCGACCAGGGCGCGGTCCGATTCGCCTGGCCGGCGAGTGCGACGGGGCTGGGGCTGGAATCCGCGGAATCCGTCGAGGGGCCGTGGACGCCGGTGGCGGAGGTGCCGACCGTGGAGGGTAACGAGACGGTGCTGATCGTGACGCCTTCCGGCACCCGGTTCTATCGGCTGGCCACCCCGGCGGCGCAGTAGCGCCAGAGGGACGCGCCGGGCGTCCTTCGGGCATCAAGGCGGGACGCGGTGGGGCGGATGGAGCGTTCTCCATCCCTCCCGCCGCGTCTCCGTGGGTACCGACTTGTGTCTCCACGGTTTCCGTGACGGGAGGAAGCCGTGGCGGTGGGGGAGTTGGAGGGAAAGTGTCAGGGTGTGGGGGAAACAGGCCACCACCGGGCAATACGTTCGGCGAGGCGGGCGACGCGGTCGGGTTCCCGTTCGGCGAGATTGGTGTGTTCGTGGGGATCGGTGAGGAGGTCGAAGAGCTGGGGTCCGCGTTCGGTGCGGGGATGGACCGCAGCGTAGCGGCCGAGACGACCGTCGTGGGTGAGGAGGAGTTTCCAGCGGCCCTCGATGATCCAGCGGTAGAGAAGGGTGACCTCGGGCCGGTCCAGATCCGCAATGTCGTGGGCGAAGCCCTCGCCGAAGATGGCGTCGCGGGGAAGGGGGGTGTCGTCCCGCAACGCCGGGAGGAGATCGAGTCCGGGCAGGGCTTCAGGAACGCGGGCGCCCGCGGCGCGAAGGAGGGTGGGCATGAGGTCGAGGCTGGAGACCAGGTCGTCCCGCACCTGGGGGCGGATCGCGGCGGGCCAGCGGAGAAGGATCGGTTGCCGGATGCCGCCTTCGTGGGCGGACTGTTTCGAGCGCGGGGCGAACCCGGTCCCATGCGGATCCTGGATCCAGCCGTTATCGCCGACGTAGGCGACCAGGGTGTTGTCGGACAGGCCGCGACGGTCGAGCAGTTCGAGGAGCTGTCCGAGGGTGTCATCGAACCACTCGCACATGGCGTAGTAGCGGGCGATCGGCAGGAAGGGAACGGCGGAGCGATAACGGGCGAGGAATCGTTCCGGAGGATTGTGGGGCGTGTGCGGCAGGAACGGCGCGTACCAGACGAAAAAGGGGCGCCCTTCGCGGGTCGCGTGGTCGATGAAGTCCTGAATGGGCTGTAGTCCCTGGCGGCCGATGGCGAGGCCATCGTCGCCGTGGCGCCCGCCCGGCTCGGGGAAGCCGCGGGTCATGCCGTGGCTGAAGCCGCCGCGGCGGTAGGATCCTTCCCACCACTTGCCGGACTGATGGCTGAGGTAACCGACCTCCCCCAGGAGGCCGGGGAGGGTGGGGTGGCGGTCCATCTTCGAGATCAGCCGTTCGCGGAGGCCGGCATATTCCGGGGAGCCGGGCGGGGCGAGCGACGGCGACGGATCATTGCCGGTAATGCCATGTTGATGGGGAAAGAGCCCGGTGACGATCGAGGCGAGGGATGGCCTGCAGAGGGCCGTGGGGACGTAGGCACGCCGGAACAGGGCGCCGCTGGCGGCGAGGCGGTCGAGGTGGGGGGTGCGCAGGACGGGGTGGCCCATGAAGCCGTAGTCGGTCCAGGCCTGATCGTCGGAGATGATGAGGACAATGTTGGGCCGCGAAGGCGGTTCCGCCGCGGTGGCAGATCGCGGGGAGGGGAGCAAGGCGAAGAGGGCCAGAAGGACGAGCGCGGGTCGGGGCGTCATGAGGAGGGCGGATTGGTCGTGGGAGAATGGGAGAATGCCTGACAGACGATACGGGCTGGCGTCAACAATGGTATGCCTGACCTACTATATTATATTGGACTGGGCGCTGCGCAGGACGTCGCGGCCCTGCACTGGGCAGGGCCAAACAAAAGCAACGGGGGCATTTCATTTCAGGGAGGGGGCGTTGCCCCGGGTTGCGAGTGAGGCGCGCCGATGGCGAGGGAGGGGCGGAGGAGCAAGGGGAGGGCGGATCCGGCACACCCCATGGCGCCAATCCCATGGCCCCGACACGCTAAAGCGTGGACACCCAACCACGGTTGCCCGTTCCGCCGGTGGGGGGCTTCTCGGATCTTCGAATCGGGAGCTGAGCGGCGGACGTGCATGCGGTGCGGAGTTCGAGAGTTCGGAATTCGTCGCGACATTCAGTTTCAGCGTCAACAAAGGTATGCCTGACCTGCGTTCGATGGCGCCAATCCCATGGCCCCGACACGCTAAAGCGTGGACACCCAACCACGGTTGCCCGTTCCGCCGGTGGGGGGTCTTCTCGGATCTTCGAATCGGGAGCTGAGCGGCGGACGTGCATGCGGTGCGGAGTTCGAGAGTTCGGAATTCGTCGCGTGATTGATTTGGCGACGTCAACAATAAAACGCCTGACCGACTATACGGAGAGTGACGTCAACAATGACATGCCTGACCTACTATTTGGCCTCGTGATCGCCGTTCGCAGATTCCGTGCGGAACGGGTGGTCGGAGCAGGATCGAACCCATCGGGGCAGGCTTGAGGCGATCTGTCCAAAACCTCAGACCAGACCCCTCAGGACTTTTTCTACCGCCCTGTGCGAGGGTGAAGGGGGAGCGGTGCACCCGGAGCTGTGTGTGAGGAGGCAGCGCCTCGGAGGGACGAACTCCGCGAGTCCTCGATCCAACGCTCCACACCGTTGCGGCCTCGTGGAACCCGGCCCTCCGAGGCGCTGCTTCGCGAAGTTCGCGCCTCTACCCACCACTTCGGGATGCACGGAAGGGGGGCGAGGATCGGGATGGGCGGGGGGAGGGGAAATGGGTAGGGTCGGGTCGGCAACCGGCATGGCGGCGACGACACGATTCCTGCACACGGCGGACTGGCAGTTGGGGAAGCCCTTTGCCGGCGTGGAGGATGCCCAGAAGCGGGCGTTGCTGGTGCAGGAACGGTTTTCGGTGCTGGAACGGATCGGGCGGCTGGCGCGGGACGAAGGGGCGGCATTCATCGTGGTGGCGGGGGATGTGTTCGATTCGCCCCGGCCGATGCCGCCGGTGATCGCGCAGGCGTGCGATGCGATCGGGCGTCTGGGGCTGCCGGTGTACGCGATTCCGGGGAACCACGATCACGGGGGGGAGGGGAGCCTGTGGGGAACGGAGTTCTTCCGGGCGCAGGCCGCGGATCTGGCCCCGAACCTCACGGTGCTGCTGTCGCGGCAGGCGCTGGAACGGGAGGATGCGGTGCTGTTTCCGTGTCCGTTGTTGCAGCGGCATGAGGCGGCGGATCCATCGGGCTGGCTGCGGGAGGCCGGGTTGGAGGACGGACGGGATCCGCAGCGGCCGCGGGTGGTGCTGGCGCACGGGAGCGTTCAGGACTTCGACGGGTTCCACGACGATGAGGAGGCGGACGGCGGGTCGCGGAACCGGCTGGATCTGGGGCGGTTGGGGTTGGAGGCGGGCCGGTTCGATTATGTCGCGCTGGGGGACTGGCACGGAACGAAGCGGGTGGAGGACTGGGCGTGGTACGCGGGAACGCCGGAGCCGGACCGGTTCACGAAGGGGGGCGACCATGATCCGGGGAATGTGCTGCTGGTCGAGGCGGGGCGCGGAGGGACGCCGTGGGTGCGGGTGTTGAGGACGGCCGGGATCGAGTGGCACGAGCTGGACTGGGATTGCGCGGGTGACGCCGGCGTGGCGGGTCTTCGGGAGCAGGTGGAGCGGTGCGTGGGACAACGGGTGAACCGGGACGTTCTTCGATTGCGGGTGCGCGGGTCGATCGGCTTCGAGGCGATGACGTCCCTGGAGGCGCTGATGGAGTCGTGGCGGGCCCGGCTGATCCGGCTGCGCCTCGAGAACGAGGTGGTGCTGGCGCCGAGCCCTGAGGAATTGGAGGCGCTGACCCGGCGGGAGGGGGATCCCGTCATCGCCCGGGTGGCGGCGCGGCTGTCCGAACTGGCCCGGGGCCCGGAGGAGACGGCGGCGGTGGCGCGGCAGGCGTTGCGGGAACTGCACCGGGCGTGCGCGGCGGGGTGAACCTGGCGGAGGCAGGAGAGCATGCGATTCCTTTCGGCGACTTTGCGGAATTACCGGATGCACCGCGAACTGCGGGTGGCGTTTGACCCGGCGCGGACGCTGATCGGGGGGCCGAACGAGAGCGGGAAGAGCACCCTGATCGAGGCCATGCACCGGGCGCTGTTCCTCAAGGCGAAGGGGAACACCCAGGCGCATCGGGACATGCAGTCGCCGGTCCTGCCGGAGGTTCCGGCAGTCGAACTCGAGTTCCAGATGGGGAACGAGCGGTATCGTCTGGCTAAGCGCTTCGGACCCGGCGGTGTCGTATCGTTGTCCAGAGAGGGAAGGGAACCGAAGGTGGGTGAGGCGGCGGAGGAGGCCCTGGCGCAGTTGCTCGGGGTGGAGACCGGATTGAAGGGACAGGCGGCGGCGGTTCAGTGGGGACATCTGTGGGTGTGGCAGGGTTCGGCGAGTGATGATCCGAGCGCGATCGAGGGGCATTCCCACATCGCGCTGCTGCGCCGGCTGCGGGACATGGGTGGCGCGGGGCTGATGCAGTCGGAGCGGGACGACCGGGTGGCCCGGCAATTTGCGGAGGCGGTGGCGGGGATCTTCACCCAGAACGGACGGGCAAGGGCCGGGTCCGAACTGGCCCGGGCGGAGGCGGAGGTGAGTTCCTGCGAGGAGGCGGCGGTCCTGGCGCGGGCGCGGTGGGAGCGGCTGGAAGGCACGGCGGAGTCCCTGGCAGAAGCGCAACGCCGGTTGTCGGGGATCGAGGAGATGGCGCGGAGCCTGGAGGGGGAAACCCGGGAGAACGACGTGGTCCTGGAGGGCATTGCGACCTTGCGCCAGCGGCAAACCGTGCAGGAAGGGCTGCTGCGCGAGGCGGAAGCCGCGCGGGACGCCGTGCGAGCCGTTCGCGACCGGATGCGGACCTTCGGGGAGGAGATCCAAAAGCGCACGGCGGAGCTTGCCCCGCGGCGCGGGTCGATCGGGGAATGCGAGACGATGCTGGCGGCCCGGAGTGCGGAACTGACGCGGGCGGAGGCGCGGCTGGCGGCTGCGGGGGAGGCGGTGCGGAAGGCGCGGCAGCGTGCGGATCTGGCGGGGGCGCGGGAGGCGCTGCAGGGCGCGTTGAGCGAGCGGGAGACGTTGCGGGCGGCGCGGGAGCAGGCGGTCGGGTGGCGGTTGAAGGCGACGGAACTTCAGTCGCGGCTGGCCGCCCTGCCGCCGGTCGAGGCGAAGCGGCTGGCGACGTTGCGGGAGCGGGAGCTGGCGCTGGCCACGGCGACGGCGGCGTTGGAAGCGATGGCGGCTGAAGTGGCGGTGGTCGAGGCGGACGCAACGGTGCTGGCCGAGGGTCGGCCCCTGGCGGCCGGGGAGCGGCGGGTTTTCACCGACGAGGGGGAGATCCAGGTGGGACAGGGTGTGCGGCTGCGCATCCGGCCCGGGGGCGGGCAGGGTCTGGCCGAGGCGCGTCGGACAGTGGAGGAAACGCGGGCGGCGCTGCAGGCGGGCCTGGATGCGATGGGGATCCCCGGCGTCGTCCGGGCCGCGGAGGTGGTTGCCGAACGCGAGGCGGTGGAGGCGGAATTGGGCAGGGTGCTGGCGAAGCTCGAGGCGGCGGGCGCGGATGGCCTCGATGCGCGGCTGGGCGAGGTGGAGGGGCGGGTGCGGCTGGCGGAGGGTGAGATCCTGCGCCTGGGGACTCTGCTTCCGGAAGGCGCCCTGGGGACTGGCGGCGGATCCGAGGGGGAGGCAGCGGAAGGCGTGGATGCGGCCGGGGAACGACGGCGGGTGACGTCGCTGGAGGACGAGGAACAATCCGCGCGGGAGATGCGGGACGCGGCTCTGGAGGCCCGTCGCGAGGCGGAGACCCGGCGGATCAGGGCGGAGGAAGAGATCAAGGGACTCGACGCGGCGTTGCAGGGCGTGCGGGCCAACCTGGATTACCTGCGTCAGCAGCACGGCGACGACGTGGCGGTGGACGTTGCCCTTGATCGGGCGGAGCAGGGGGTCACGGCGGTGCGCGGCGGGCTGGAGGCGCTTCGCAGCGAGCTGGCGGAGCGGCTGCCGGAATTGAAGGAGGAGCAACGACGGCGATTGAGGGAGGCGCAGGAACGGAACCTCCGGGAGCGCGCGGATCTGCGCGAGCGGATGGCCGGGCTTCGGGGCCAGTTGCAGGAGGATGGGGGCGAGGATCCGAGGGGGGCATGGAGTCTGGCGGAGGCGCGGCTCCGTTCGGCGCGCGAACGCCGGGCGGGTCTGGCGCGGCAGGGGGAGGCGTTCCGTTTGCTCGAACGGCTGTTTGGCGAGGAACGGGGGGTCCTGGCGGACCGGTTCACGCGTCCCTTTCAGGAGCGGGTGGGGCGCTATCTGGAGTGCGTTTTCGGGCGGGAGACGGCGCTGCACCTGGCCTTCACGGGCGAGGCGCTGGGGGCGTTGCGATTGAGCCGGGCGGGCTGGAACGCGTTCGCGTTCGATCAGCTCAGCGGCGGGGCCCGGGAGCAGGCCGGGGTGGCGGTGCGACTGGCCATGGCGGAGGTGCTGGCGTCCGACTTCGGGGGCTGCCTGCCGGTCGTTCTCGACGACGCCTTTGCGTACTCGGATCCCGAGCGGGTCCGGCGCCTGCAGGACATGCTGTTCCGGGCCTCCGAGGGAGGCTTGCAGGTGATCGTGGTGACCTGCACGCCCGGCGACTATGCGGGGTTCGGGGGCCGGACGGTGATGTTGGGGGCGGGGTGAGCGGGGAAGGTGCCCGACCTTGACTGATGACGGGCCCTGCCCAACATCGCCGCTTTGTGTCGTTGTTCACGATCGAGCATTCGTTTCGGTATGAAGTCGTCCGGTTGATCGCCGAGGGCGGGATGGGGTTGGTGTACGAGGCGGAGCAGATGGGGGCGCACGGGTTCCGGAAGCGGGTGGCGATGAAGGTGATCCGGTCGCAGTACGCGAGTCAGGCGAGCTTCGTGGAGAACTTCATCGGGGAGGCGAAGCTGGTGGCGGACCTGATCCACACCAACATCGTGCAGACGTACCATCTCGGGGAGGCGGACGGGCAGGTGTTCATCGCGATGGAACTGATCAACGGGGTCAACCTCGACGCCTTGATCGAACAGCAGGCGGCCAAGCGCCGGAAGCTGCCGCTGGATCTGGCGGTGTTCATCGTCAGCCGGGTGGCGCGGGGTCTGGCCTACGCGCATGCGAAGACCGATCCGGAAGGAAACCCGCTGGGGATCGTGCATCGGGACGTCAGCTTCAAGAACGTGATGATCGCCTTCGAGGGGGACGTGAAGCTGACGGATTTCGGGATCGCCAAGGCGCAGGGTTTTCTGAAGGCGGAGGAAGGGGAGGTGGTGGTGGGCAAGGCGGATTACATGAGTCCCGAGCAGGCGGATTTCCGGATCACCGACGGTCGGTCGGACCTGTTTTCGGCCGGGGTGGTGCTGGCGCACCTGTTGCTGGGGAAGAATCTGTTCCGGGCCAGGACCGCGGAGGAATCGCGCCAACGGATCCTGACCATGACGGTGCCGGACTTCACCCGGCTCGATCCGCGGATCGACGCGCGCCTCAACCAGATGCTGCAACGGTGTCTGGCGCGGGACCCCGAGCGCCGGTACCCGTCGGCGGACGATTTCCTGGGCGATTTGGAGCGGTACCTGTACGAGCCCGGATTCGGACCGACCAACGAGAAGCTGGGGGTTTATGTGCGGACCCTGTTTGGCCAGCAGGTGCCGCGCAATCCTGGATCGCGCCGGCGGGGCTCCACCATGGTGCTGCCGGCGCCGACGCGCGGGTCCAAGCCGCCCACCCAGGTTTCATGATGCGAAGTCAACGTCCCTCGGAAGTGGTGTTGGGCCTGCTGCAGCATGCATGCGGGCCGGATCCGGAGGAGAACCTGAAGACGTGCCTGGACGCCGCCGACCGGGCGGCACGGGCCGGGGCGCAGATCCTCTGCACGCAGGAGTTGTTCCGGTCCCAGTATTTCTGCCAGAGCGAGGACCATGCGCAGTTCCGGCTGGCGGAGGCGATTCCGGGTCCGAGCACCGAGGCGTTCTGCCGTCTGGCGAGGCGCCGCAAAGTGGTGGTGATTGCGTCCCTGTTCGAGCGACGGGCGAGCGGTCTGTACCACAACACGGCGGCGATCATCGATGCGGACGGCCGTCTGCTGGGGATCTACCGGAAGATGCACATTCCGGACGACCCGCTGTACTACGAGAAGTTCTACTTCACGCCCGGCGATCTCGGCTTTCGGGCGTGGTCCACGCGGTATGGCCGGATCGGGGTGTTGATCTGCTGGGACCAGTGGTATCCGGAGGGGGCACGGCTCACGGCGATGCAGGGGGCGGAGATCCTCTTCTATCCGACGGCCATCGGCTGGCATCCGCGGGAGAAGGCGGAGTACGGGGAGAACCAGCATGGGGCGTGGGAGACGATCCAGCGTTCGCACGCGGTGGCCAACGGCTGCTATGTGGCGGTGGCGAATCGGATCGGGCTCGAACGGCCGATCGGAGGCGACGGCATCGAGTTCTGGGGCCGTAGTTTCGTGGCGGGGACGAGCGGTCAGATCCTGGCGAAAGCGCCCGGCGACCGGCCGGAGAACCTGCTGGTGCCGGTCGATCTCGGGAAGGTCGATGTGACCCGGACCCACTGGCCGTTTCTGCGGGACCGTCGGATCGACGCCTACGGCGATCTGACCCGGCGCTTCATCGATCCATGAAGGAGACGACGGGACAGGCGGCTGGCGGTGGGGCGCCGCCGGTGCAACGGGCGGAAAGCGATGAGGCGATCGGGCGATGCGCCCCGCTGTTTCGCGAACTGCGACCGCAGGTGCGGGAGGGAACGCTGGTGGAGCGGATACGGCGCCAGGAGCGGGAGCACGGGTACCGGTTGGTGTGTGTCGAGGAGGGGGGCGCGCCTGTGGCGCTGGCGGGTTATCGAGTGACCGAGTTTCTCGCGTGGGGCCGGGTGCTGTATGTGGATGACCTGGTGACCGTGCCGGTCGCACGGGGGAGGGGATACGGCGGAGTGTTGATGGACTGGTTATTGGAGGAGGCGCGACGCCTGGGCTGCGAGGAGTTGCATCTGGACTCCGGGGTGCACCGGTTTTCGGCGCACCGCCTGTACCACAGCCGCAGGCTGGAAATCTCGAGCCATCACTTCTCGATCCGGCTGAGATGAGCGGGTACCGGGGTCGCCTGGCGCCGTCACCGACGGGCCATCTGCATCTCGGGCATGCCCGGACGTTTTGGGAGGCGCAATCGAGGGCGCGGGCGGCTGGCGGGGTGCTCGTGTTGCGGATCGAGGATCTGGACCGGGGCCGGTGCCGGGCGGAGTTCGAGGCCGCCATCGGGGAGGACCTGCGTTGGTTCGGATTCACCTGGGAGGAGGGGCCGGATGTTGGCGGTGCGTATGGACCGTACCGCCAGAGCGAACGGATGGAGCGGTACCGGGAGGCGTTCGGGCGGTTGTGGGGCGGGCAGGCGGTGTTTCCCTGCCGTTGTTCGCGTCGGGACATCCAGGCGGCCCTCGGGGCGCCCCATGCGGGGGAGGAAGAGCCGGTGTATCCCGGCACCTGCCGGTCGAGGCGGGAAGCGGGTGCAACGTGGGAGGGGTGGACCTGGCGGTTGCGGGTGCCGGACGGTGAGGAGGTGCGGTTTGTGGATGGGCGGTTCGGGGAACAGCGGTTTGTGGCCGGACGGGACTTCGGGGATTTCGTGGTGTGGCGGGCGGACGGGGTGCCGGGCTATCAACTGGCGTGTGTGGTGGATGATGCGGCGATGGGGATCACCGAGGTGGTGCGGGGCGAGGATCTGCTCCTGTCCACGGCGCGGCAGGTGTTGCTGTACCGGGCGTTGGGGTGGCGGGTGCCGGCGTTCCGGCATTGCGAACTGATGCGGGACGGGACCGGGACGCGGCTGGCGAAGCGGCATGCGGCGCTGAGTCTGGGTCGGTTGCGGGAGGGCGGGATGACGCCGGAGGAGCTGAGGAAGGGATGGGAAGTCTCTGCGACATTTCTTTAAGCGAATTACCTAAGTCATTGTGTGACAAATGACTCCGACGGCGATTTTGCTCGCGTGGGAGAGGCGCGGGGAGTAGAGGGGCAGAAGCCATGGGGAAGTCGGGTTCCAATTCTGCGCGCCACGCGCCCGGGCCAACCGGGAAGACGGGGCGGATCACGACACACACCCAGCGCAAGCCAGCCATGAGCGCATCCCAAGCATCGAGCAGCACGTCGGCGAGCGGGCCGAAGGCGGACGAAGCGAACAACGTGGACAAGATCCGCGACATTCTCTTCGGGAACCAGATGAAGGATTACGACGCGAAGTTTGCGCGTCTGGAGGAGCGGTTGCAGGCGGAGGCCCACGAGTTGCGGGACGATCTCAAGCGGCGCCTGGCCTCGCTGGAGTCGTTTGTGAAGGGGGAATTGGGGGCGATGTCGGAGCAGTTGGAGGGTGAGAAGGACGAGCGGTTGCAGGGGGACAAGGCGGTCTCGGGCGAGTTGAAGGAGCATGTGAAGGTGTGGGAGAAGAAGTCACAGCAGTTCGAGACGCAGAATGAGAAGTCGCATCGCGAACTGCGGGAGCAGTTGCTGACCGAGGCGAACCGGCTTGGGGAGGAGATCCGGCAGCGGACGAAGGAACTGGCGGCGGCGTTGAGCCGGGAATCGGGCGAACTGCGGGATTCGCTCACGCACCGGCAGCATCTGGCGGAGATCCTGGCCCAGATGGCGATCCAGTTGAGGGGGGACGGAGGCGAGAAGCGGGAGCGATGAACCGCTTCTGCTGCGGACATGAGCGAATCCGCGTCCACCCCGAGGAACGGCGGGTCGTCGAGTGGCGACACGGGGGTGTCGCGGCTGGACGAATTGAGGGGGATCCTGCTGCAGGCGGAGCGGGGACGGCTGGCGGTGATCGAACGGCGGCTGGCGGATCCGGCGGCCCGGGAGGAGGACGTCAGCGACGTGCTGGCGGGGGCGGTGGGGCGGAGTGCGGTGCGGGACGGGCGGTTGGCGGAGGCCTTGCGGGGTCCGGTCGAGACGGCGTTGCGCGCCTCGGTGCGACGGGATCCCGGGGTGCTGGCGGCGGCGGTGTACCCGGTGCTGGGGCCGGCGATCCGGCGGGCCATTGGGGAGGCGCTCAGGAGGCTGCTTGAATCGTTCACTCATGCGCTCGACCACAGTCTGTCCTGGCAGGGGCTGTGCTGGCGCTGGGAGGCGTGGACCACTGGACGGCGGTACGCGGAGGTGGTGCTGTACCGGACCCTGGTTTACCGGGTGGAACAGGTTTTTCTGATCCATCGCGGCACGGGGTTGCTGCTGTTGCACGAGGCGGCGCCCGGGGTGGAGGGGGGAGACGAGGATCTGATTTCGGGGATGCTGACGGCGGTGCGGGACTTCGTGCGGGATTCCTTCGCCATGGGACCGGCCGACGGGTTGCATGCGATCCATGTGGGGGATTTCAACCTGTGGATCGAAGAGGGGCCGCATGCGGTGCTGGCGGTGGCCATCCGGGGTCAGGCGCCGGGGAGCCTGCGGGAGCGGTTGCGGCTGACCCTCGAGGAGGCGCACCGGCAGCGGGGGGAGGAGCTGGCGGCGTTCAGCGGGGACGCCGCGGGCTTCGAGCGGTTGCGTCCTGAACTGGAAGGCTGCCTCGAGGCGCGGTACGTCGGGCGGGGACGCCGGGGCGTTCCGTGGCGGGCGCTCGGGGTGGCGTTGGGACTTGCGGGGATGGCGGGGTACTGGGGTTGGTCCGAGTGGGGGGCACGGCGTCGGGCGGGGACGCTGGTGGACGCGGTGCGGGCGGAGCCGGGGATGCATGTGACCGGGGCGGAATGGGCCAGGGGTCGGTTTCAAGTCAGGGGATGGCGGGATCCGCTGGCGCGGGAGCCTGCGGAGCTGGCTCGATCGGCGGGAATGCGGGAGGGGGAGGTCGAGTGGCACCTGGACCCGTACCTGGCGATCGAGCCCGAATGGATTGTGCGCCGGGCGCGGGCACGGCTGAGCCCGCCGGAGGGGGTGGAACTCGGCTGGTCGGGCGGGGTGCTTCAGGTGGGCGGGGAGGTGCCGGCGTCGTGGTGGGACGAAGTGCGGACGTTGGCGAGGTTGTTGCCGGGAGTGGACTCGGTGGAACTGAGGGGACGGGTCGTGGGCCCGGCGGAGGAGGTTGACCTGGGGGAGGCGGCGGCGGCCTTGGGCCGGTTGCGACTGGGATTCGAGGTGACGCGTGTGGAGGGGACGGGTTGGGAGGAGACCCTGCAGGAGGTGGCGGCGTGGGTGCGGAGGATCGGGACGGCTTCCGCGGACGGGGGACGGCCATTCCGGCTGATCGTCACCGGGCACGCCGACCGGTCGGGTTCCGAGGAGGTCAATGCCCGGCTGAGTTACCAGAGGGCGGCATGGGTGCGGGACCGGCTGGTGGGTTTGGGGGTGGATGCGGGGCGGATCGAAGTGGTGGGGATGGGTTCGCGCGAGCCGCTGCGGGCGGAGGCGCCAGCGGCTGGGGAGAACCGGCGCGTGACGTTCTCGGTGCGATGGGAGGAGCCATGAGTGGGAGGCAGGAGAGCATGCTTCAGTTCAAGATCTGCCTGGTGGGGTCGTTTGCGGTGGGGAAGACGAGCACCGTGGCCCGTTTCACCCGCGGCATCTTCTCCAACCGGTACATGGCGACCCTGGGGGTGAAGATCGACCGCAAGACTCTGCAAGTGAATGGGCTTGATGTTCGGATGATCCTCTGGGATATGGCGGGAGAGGACGAGTTCGCGAAAGTGAACGCGACGTATCTGCGAGGGGCGGGCGGGTATGTGCTGGCGGTGGACGGGACGCGACGGATAACGCTGGACCAGGCCTTGATGCTGGAGCGGCGGGTACGGATGGAGGCTGGGCCAGTACCCTTTGTGGTCATGGTCAACAAGGCGGATTTGTCGGAACACTGGGAGGTCACCGAAGCTGACCTCCGCCGCCTGGCGGCGCAGGGTTGGCAGGTCGTGCGAACCAGTGCCAGAACAGGAGAAGGCGTGGAAGAGATGTTTCAAATGTTGGCCGGTATGATCCTGGAACGGCGGGCGGCCGGCGGGGGGGCGGTCAAAACAGCATGAGCCGGCGGTTTGGCGGGGGAGGCGTGCGGATGCCTGGGTGCGATGAGTTTTGGCGCATGAACGAGGCGTTGTTTCAAGACGTGGTGGCCGGCGAGGGGATCCTGGTGCTGGAGCGGGCGGTGCCGGGCCGCTTCGTGGTGGCCGGGTCGCCACCGCCGTGGGCCAGCCTGCTCCTCGGCGGTCCCCTGGAACGGGGCCAGTGGGTGGATCCCACCGAAGCCTTCGTGTTCCTGGAGCACTTCCTCCGCGATGCCGAAGCCGTCTGGGAGGCGGGGGACGGGCGCAGTCTGACGTCGGAGCCATGGACCGAGACACTGCTGAATCGGGAGGAAGTGGCGTTTTCGGCCACGGCCAAGCGGGTGGGCGAGGTCGCGTTGCTGCTGGTTCGGGGGCTGGGGGTGGATTTCGAGGAGCGGTGCAAGGTGCTGCGCAAGGCCCGGGAGCTGGCCCTTGCCCATGAGCGGCTGCTGAAAGAGATCACCGAGAAGGAGACCCTCCTGCACTGCCTCGTCCATGACGTTGCGGGCCCGACGGCGACGGTGGCCAACTGCCTGCGCCTGCTCGAAGGGGAGACGGGATTGAGCGACGGGGCGCGCGCCATGCTGAAGCTGGCCGGTTCCTCCGCGCACCGCCAGCAGGCGACCTTGCGGGAGATGCTCGAGTCCTTCGCGGCGGAGCTGACGTCGTTGCAGCAGTTTTCCCGGGACAGTTCCTCGGCGCCCGAGGTGCTCGATTGCGCGCATACGGTCCTGCGGTCGCTGCGATACAGTTTTGAGATCAAGGGGGTCTCCTTCGAATTGCTGCTGTCGCCGCCGACCAACCCGGCGTGGAAGGTGGTGGGGCATCGGGAAAAGCTCGAACGGGTCCTCTTCAATCTGCTCGACCAGGCGCTGCACCAGGCGCCCCCGGGTTCCGTGGTCACGCTGCGGTTGGAGGACGAAGGCCCGGCCATCCGCATTTCTGTGGTGGATCAAGGCCCGGCCCACCTGCCGGGAGGACTGGGGCGCTGGCATGCCATGACCGAGGCGATCGAAGAGCGCGCCCGCGGGCGATCGGGACTGGGACTGATTTTCTGTCGGACCATGATACGCCAATGGAGTGGGGAAATCGGGCATGAGGTTGTGCCCCGGGGTGGGAACTGCCTCTGGTTCCGACTGGCGAAGCCCGGCCCGGGCGCCGGGCTTGAGAGCCGGCCGGCGGAACCGGCGGCCGGGTGACCCTGTCACGGCCGGTGGGGTGGCCGTGGCGGGTTGTCCGGAAGTGACATGGGATCGGCCCATCGACGAGGCGCAGAGTGAGCGTTTCGTTGACTGGGGAATGGGCCGGTCCGGGCGGTCGCAGGGCTCGACAGTCCTGCGGCCGCCCAGTGGGCCGTCCGAGGCCGTGCGTCCCGGAGTTGTGGGGAGAGGTGCGAACCATGCGAAGCGTCGTCTCGGAGGGCCGAGTTCCACAAGGCCGCAACGGTGTGGAGCATTGGGTTGAGGACTCGCGGAGCTCGTCCCTCCGATTCGCTGCCTCCTCACCCACAACTCCGGGATGCACCGCGTTCGTGGACGGGGGCTGTTGAAGGTTGACGGGCCGGAAGGACGGGCTCTGGGAGGTGGGCACCAGACTGGAGCGAGGGCGTGTGGGTTTGCGGAGGATCGATCTTCCGCAGGCATCAAGCCCCGCGCATACGTTCGAGGAGATTGCGGGTGATCCGCTGGACCCTTGGATCCGGGCCCTTCGGTTCGGTGTACACCTTGGGCCGGAGATATCCGGGAGGCTCGCTCAGACCATCGCCCCACCAGATGGTCGAGGCATTGAAGACCATGTTGCCGCGGGGACCCGGGTACAGGGTGGCCACGTAGTGCCCGCCATTGAGGGTGCCGGGCGCGGATTGAGTGGGGCCGGCGGCGACGACTTCGAGGCCCGGGATGGGGGCCGGATCGCCGTGCCATTCCCAACCCACCAGGCCTGGGATTCCTTCGCCGTGCCGCATGCCGGTGCCCTCGAACAGCCAGTGATCCGGAGCGACGCACGTCCAGTCCGCGCCACCCGTGACGGGACCGGTGGAGTGGGCGCCGATGAGTTCATTGGCATAGGGCCGCCGGTGGGGGAGATGGCTCATCGAGTCGAATTCGCGGGTGCCGCCCGGGGGGCCGAAAACGCCGACACGTTCGTAGGTGCGGAGGGCGTTGCCGCGGGAGTCGGGCGAGAAGGCGATCTGCCCGCAGCAGGTGTTGCCCGAGAGGAAGGCGACGTTCAGGCCGCGCCGGACGGCGGTCTGGACCTGCCGGAACATGGGCAGCGTCCAGTATTCGTCGTGGCCGACCGAGAGGAGGCCCCGAGCGCGCCGCAGACCGCGCGGATCCGCGTGGGTGTCGAGATTGGAGAGGTAGGTGATGTCGTACCCTTCGGCTTCCAGCCAGTAGGCGACGGGGAACTCCCAGAGCAGGAACTCGCCGGATCCCTGGGACAGCGGGGCATCGAAGATCTGGCAGTAACGACCATAGGGCCGATTGAAGGAGACCCGCACGCGGGGACCCCAGTACCACTCGGTTTCCCCGTCGTCGTACAGCCCGAAGCGGTCCGGCCACCGGTTGTAGGCCTGCCAGGTGGTGTCGCTGCATTGAAAGAGAAAGTCCGCCTGACGATCGTCCCGGACGATGAAGACGATGTAGCTCTGCAAGCCCTCCCGCTGTTCGGTGAGCTTTACCAGGTACACCCCGCTCAACCAGGTCGGCGGAATCCGCAGGGCCACGGCGGGCGACCACTGGCAGTCGCGGAGGCGGGCGGGTCCGATGGGAGGGTCTGGCTGCGGACTTCCCTGGAGGGGGCCGATGGTTTGCAGATGCCGTGCGCCGTTCCCGCCGTAATACCCCATGCGATAGAGGTCGAGGGTGAACGCCGAGGCCGGCCGGGTGCTCACGTAGAACCGCAATTCGTCGCCGGCGCGGACGCTGGTCTGGGAGGCGTAACCCTCGATCCACGGGCAGCGCCATCGGGTGGCGGGATCGACCCGGGTGTGTTGAAGCATCCAGTCGCGCGTGCCGGGACGTTCGTTTTCGCGGAGGATGCGGTCTGCCCCCCTGTGGGGGCCTGGATCGAGCCGGGTGCGACAGGCGGGCAGCGCTGCCGCCGCGGCAAGGCCGGCAAGGACCTGGCGTCGGGTCAGATGGGGAGTCGGCATCCGGCGAGCGTAGGCACGGCCGTCGAAGCGGACAATGCCTGGCGCGGGAAGGTTGGAAGGACGAACGGCCCGGAATCGCGTGACTATGCACGACAGTTCCGGCCATTTGGGGGGCGTGGGTGGGGTGTGGAGGGGGGGATGCGGGAAGGGATGGAAGGCAGGGGTGGAGGGGCGGGGCAAATGGACAGGACTAGCGTGCATATGCACGGCAGTTCCGGTCATTTGAGGGGCGTGGGTGGGGTGTGGAGGGGGGGATGCGGGAAGGGATGGAAGGCAGGGGTGGAGGGGCGGGGCAAATGGACAGGATTCGCGTGCCTATGCACGGCAGTTGCGGCCATTGTGGGCGGGGTGGTTGAGTCAGAGGGGCGGGGGGCCAAGGACGAGGCGGGGGCCGACGCTGGGGATGGGAATGGGCCAGACCCAGTCGCCTTCGGCGTCGGAGCCGGGGGTGCTCATGACGCCGCCGTCGTCGCGACCGTTGAGGGCGACGGACCAAAGCTGGAACCAGCCGTTGTCGAGGGGGCGGTAGCGGAGGGGTTGTCCGTCCATGGGATCCAGAGGGACGGAGGGGAGGAAGGCGGGAACGAGCTGGTCGAGGCGCCCGGGGAAGGAGCCGTGGCGGAGGCGATGACGTTCAAGGGCGCAGGCCACCCGGGCGAGCCGGGCGGTGACTTCCTGACGGGCGGCCTTGGTCCCGGCCGTGGCGATGGCCGCCGTGAGCATGCGGGGGAGGATTACCGAGGGCCGCATGGGTTCGAGGCCGGCATCGGTGTAGAGGGATGATTCGTAGTCGGAACGGGTCATGGCGGCGGCCCAGTCGGGGGCCTCGAGGCGGGCGATCAGCGTGTCGTAGAGGCGGTGCTGAAGGACCTGGCTGCGGCGGAGGAGTCCGTAGGGAGTGAGGCCGGGGATGCGCTGGAACGGGGTGCCGTGGGGAGCGGCGTCCTCCGAATGTTCGAGGAGGTGCTGATTGGGCAGGACTCCTCGAATCATGCCTTCGAACATGGAGTGACCGAACACCCGTTCTCCGCGCATGGCGCGGACAGCCTCGGTCTGGAAGTCGAAGCGGGCGATGAGGTCCTGGAGTTCGGCGAGCTGGGGGTCGGACCAGGCGCGGGCGCCGAGTCCTTCGGCGACGGCGGAGAAGGCGATGGCGGTTTGGGCGATGCGGACGAGGTGGGCGATGAGGACCGGATCGGGGACGGAGATGGTGGCCAGGCGCAGAAGGACGAGGGTGTCGTGGTGGGCACCATCCTGATCGCCGGCGACGAGCCGGGCGGCGGCGCGGGTGCGGAAGAGGGTGCTGAGGGTCTTGGCAATGGCGAAATGGGAGAGGGGTGGCGAGATGTCGAGGTCGGGTCCGGCGGAGATCCACCCATAGCTGGCGGGGCGACGGGAGGCTTCGGCGATTTCGGCGAGTTCGGGTTCGAAGCGTTGGAGGTAGGCGAGGACTTCGGCGGCGGGATCGGCGATGACGGCTGCACGAATGGCGTCGAGGTCCACGGGGGGCGTTGCAGCGGGGGTGGGGGGAGGCACGGCGAGGCCGTAGCGGGCGGCCATTGCGGGGTCGATGGCGACTGGCTCCCGGGGTCCGGTGCGGGAGACGCCGTAGCGGGTGGCGAGATCGGGAGGGAGGTCGAAGTCGATGCGGCGGATGGGATGGGCGCGGATGCCGCGGGCGTAGGTGTCGAGGGGATAGCGTCCGTCGTTGGTGGCGGTGCGGCGGTTGTAGTTGGCGGGCTGGATGGGATTGGGGAGGCCGATGGCGCGGAGGCGGTTGCGTCCGGCGGGGTCTTTCCAGACCAGGGCGGTACGATTGTTGGTGACGACCCATTCGTACTCGACCAGGGGTCGAAGGAGGGGGCTCAGGGCGAAATTCTGATCGTCGGGGGGACGGGGCGGGAGGAGTTGGGCGAAGGAGAGGGGTTCGCTGCGGGCGACGAGTCCGGCGCGGGCCCGATTCCAGGCGAGGGTGCCGAGGACATTGTCGATGGCGACGGCGAGGAAGAGCGGGGTGATGAGCAGGAGGACGAGGGTGTAGAAGGGGGCGACCAGCCAGGTTTGCCAGGCGCGACGCGGGGCGGGTTCGGCGGGGGTGGTGAGCTGGGCGTTGCGGAGTTGGGCGGCGCGCCGGTTCCAGGCAAGGGTGAGGAGGGCGGACTGGATGATGCCGACGCTCAGGCCCATGAGGAGCGCCCCGTGCAGGGGCCAGGCGCCGCGCATGGCGGTGCCGGAGATCGCCGCGGCCAGGATGGCTCCGATGGCGAGAGCGAGGAGGAGGGGTGGCAGTGCCTGGATGAGGATGGCGACGGGGGGCAGGGAATGATCGGGCCGGGGGCGGTTGGGGAGCAGGGCGTGTCCGGAAAGCCAGCGTCGGTCGGCGAGTCCGGTGAGGTAGCGTTGGAGGGTCATGGGGAGGAGGGGATTCGGGCGTTGGAATGCATCAGGCGGGCGTGAAACGGGTTCTCGATTCGCCATTCGCGATTCAAGATTCGCCTGAATTCAGGGTTCATGAGCGGAGGTGTCAGGCCAGGTGCCGGCGGTGGCGGGTTGGGGGGAGGGCGGCGCTGGGACGCCGGGGGCTGGCGGGCTGGCTTGGGGCGAAGACGGGTTCGGCGTTGAGGGCGGCCATGAGTTCGAGCCGCTGCTGGCGGAGATCGGCGACGGTGGCGGGGGCCAGGGGCGGCATTGGGGGGCGGTCGAGGGAACGCGACGGCGAGGCGTAGTGGTTGAGTGCGACGACGAGGAGCCAGGCGGCGATGGCGGCGGACCAGGCGGAGCCGCCCAAGGCGCGGAGCAGGCGCAGCAGGGAGGCAGGCTTGAGGCGGGCGGACGCGGGTTGGGCGGCCGGTGCGGGAGCGAAGGAGCGGACGTCGTTGAGGATGGCATCGCGCCATTCGCGCGGGGGCAGGCGGAAGGACTGCCGGAGCAGCAGACGCTCGAGGTCGTCGAGCGGGCGGGGCGGGCGGTCGGGTTTCATGGCGGTCACGGGGATCAGCGCAGTGCGTCGTGGAGGGGACGCAGCCGGGCGCGAAGTTTGTCCATGGCGTAGCGGTACCGGCTGGCGGCGGTGTTGAGAGGGATGTCGAGGACGTGGGCGATGGCGTCGAAGGTGAGGTCTTCCCAGAGCTTGAGCTGGAGGACGACGCGTTGATCGGGCGGAAGTTCGTCGAGGGCTTCGGTGATGAGGGCCCGTAGATCCTCGTCGGTGGGATTGGTGGATGGGGCGAAGAGTTCGGCCGGCTGGGCGGCGAGGGCGTCGTGGGCGCGGCGGCGGGCGTCGCGGCGGCGGATCCCATCGACGGCCAGATTGTGGGCCAGGCGAAGGAGGAAGCCGCGGGCGTCGCGAACTCCGGCGAGGAGGGAGGGTCGGGCGGCGAGGCGCCGAAACAGTTCCTGAAGGGCGTCGCGGGTATCGGATTCGTCCCGGGTGAAGTTCAGGAGGAACGCGAACAACGCCGGGGCGTGGGCATCATAGAGGTCCTCGATGTCACCGGGAGGCATGTCGATGGGTGGGACGCGGCCGGGTGGCTGACTTGTCTAGGAAATGGAGGGCGGAGGGAGAGAGTTCGTGGACGGTCCTCTGTTCTCCGTCTTCCGCTTTCTGCTTTCTGCTTTCTGTCTTCCGCCCCCCGGGGGATCAGGGGGCACTGGCGGCGGGGGTGCGATAGACGCGGACGTAGTCGATGAGGAAGCGCTGGGGGAAGGCTTCGGAGTCGATGCCGCGCTGGCCGCCCCAATCTCCGCCGATGGCGAGGTTGAGGATGAGGTAGTGATCGCGGTTGAAGGGCCAGGCATCGGAGCCGGTGCCCTCGTTGGCGAAGGAGAAGAACTTGTGGTCATCGACGTAGAAGTCGAGGCGGTCGGGGAACCACTCGACGGCATAGACGTGGAAGGCATCGGAGGCGGTGGGGAGGGGGAGGCGGGCGCCCTTGGCGGTGCGCTGGATGTGATTGTAGGACCTGGTGTGGATGTTGGCGTGGACGACGCCGGGGTCGTAGCCGACGAACTCCATGATGTCGATTTCGCCGCAGGCGGGCCAGCCGACCTCGCGGATGTTGGTGCCGAGCATCCAGATGGCGGGCCAGGTGCCACGGGCGGAGGGGAGTTGGGCGCGGACCTCGATGCGACCGTAGGTCCAGGCCGCCTTGCCGAGGGTCACAAGACTGGCGGACGTGAATTCGGCGGCGGCGCGGCTGCGGCGCCACGGGCCGGCGGCTCCGGCTTGAAAATCGGGATTGGGCCAATCCTCCTGGCGGGCCTCGATGACGAGGTGGCCGTTTTCGACGCGGGCATTTTCGGGGCGGGCGCGGGTGTAGAACTGGGCTTCGCGATTGCGGATGAAGCCGACCTCGTAATCCCACCTGGCCGGGTCTGGGAGGCCGGGTTGATCGAACTCATCGGCCCAGACGAGTTCCCATGGCGCTGCGGATGCGGGCACGAGGAGGGCGAGAGCGATGAAGGCGGCAGAGGCGAGGGTTGGGAGGGGTTTCATGGCACGAGGGTGATGACAGCCCACCGCGGATGAGGCGGGCAGGCAAGCAAATGGTGGGCGGCGGTGCGGGGAACGAAAAGGGCGTCGTCCGCGGGTGCGGACGACGCCCGGTGCGGCCAGCAAGGGTGCGGCTAGAGTCGGAGGAGGCGGAAGTACTGGGCGGCGGCGGACGGGGTTACCGTGACGCGGCTGGAGCCGCCTTCGGAGACGACAGGGTTGGCGACGTTGGTCCAGGCGGCGGCAGCGCCGAGGGCCGGGGAGGCCTGGAGCTGGAAGCCGGCGGCGGTGGGCCAGGAGATCTCGAGGTCGCTGCCGGCGCGACGCACCGCCAGGGTGGGCGGGGTGTCGGAGGCGAGGTGATTCGAGGTGATCTGGAGCGCGGCGAGGTAGGTGGTGGTGGGGGTGCCGGTGGTGTAGGCGGCGACGAACGAGCCGCTGGGCGGTGAGAACTTCAGGTTGTGGAAGTTCACGCTGTTGCCGAGGCCGCCCCGGGCGTCGGCGAGGAAGTAGGGGGCACCCAACTGGCTTGGGAGGGGTTGCCCGTCCGGACCGAGGAGGGTGAAGACGTAGGCGGACGGCAGGCCGATGGAACTGCCGGTGGAATTGAAGCCGACGACGATGACACCGCGTTCGGGATCGGCGGCGAGCTGGGGATGCTGATGATTGAAGGGATTGCCGCTGACGCCCTGGAGATAATGGACCTCGGGGCGGACCTGGGTGAAGGCGTAGGTGGGAGCGGGTCCGATGGAATTAAAGGCGACCTGACCGTTGGCGGTGCCGTTGCCCCAGTCGTAGGCGACGAGGAGTTCGCCGTTGAAGGGGTTGAGGAGGGCGGCCGGATGGCCTTCGGGGGTGCCTTCCGGGAGGCCGTCGGACAGGAAGGCTTCGGGGCGGGTGACCAGCCGGCCCTGGCTGTCGGGGGCAGCATCGACCACGGCGCCGACGATGCGGTTGTTGAAGGGCCAGTCGGAGCCGTTGGAGCCGTCGGTGTTGGTGAGGTAGAGGAAGGCGTCCTGTTCGGGGAGGTAGATGGCGTCCGGATCATCCTCGTCGCCGATGGGTTGGAGGATGTCGAGGCGTTGTTCGCCGGGGGTGAGGAGGTTGTCTTCGGCGTCGAAGAGCGCGCCGACCACGCCTTCGCCTTCGCCGGGGAAGGCGTATTCGGCGACAAAGAAGATGTTGCCGTTGCGGCTGCTCACGGCGAGGGCGACATCGTCGAAATTGAATTCGGCGTCGTTGCGATAGGCGAAGACCCTGGCGACGGGCGACTGGTCCCCGGCGACGGAGGCGGGATTCACGAGGGCGAACGCCGGGATGTGGGTGCCATTGAGGCCGGCGGTCCGGAGATTGGCGACCACCACGTACTGGCGGGAGACCGGGTTGAACTTCACGTCGTGGCGGGTGATGGCCCCGGAGGGATTGCCGACGATGACAAAGGGTTCGCTGGTCGGGGTGAGCGAGCGGGGATCGTAGAAGCGGCCGATCAGGGCGGCGACGGCGGGATTGCCGGTGAGCGGGTCGGTGTAGCCGCCGAGGTTGTCGGCATCGATGGTGGTGACGAGGATCTCGGGTTCGGTCGTGTGGGCGGCGATGCCGGCTTCGAGAACGCGGACATCCTCCGGGCTGGCGGCGACGGGGCCGAGGGAGCGCATGCGGGGACCGGCGGGCGGGGCGAGCGGTTCGGCGAAGTCGATCCAGGCGACGTAGAAACTGACGTCGGCGAGGTCGGCGGTGGTGTCGCTGGTGGTGACCCGGCTTTGGATCACGAAGCGGTCATTGAGGTACTCGTAGGAGAGGAAGGCGCGGGTGGCGAGGGGTTCGGTGGTGCCGGGTTCGAAGGCGGCGGGCTGGAGGATCAGGGCACCGGAGGAGCCGGTCTTGCCGGGGAGGGTCAGTTCATAGGTGCCGGTCCCGGTGCGGGTGACGGAGAAATCGCCGACGGCGCGGCGTTTGGAGGCGTCGGTGCCGACGATGTGACCGCCGATGAGGCGCTCGGCATGGAAGGGGATGTAAACGAACTGGAACTGGGACTGACCGGAGGTGGCCAGCGTTTCGGCGTCGGTGGCGGAGTCTTCGCGCAGGGTGATCAGCCAGGCGCTGCCGTCGTCGAGGGGGGCGACGCCGAGGATATTGACGTCGCTGGAGCCGTCCGTGGACGTGGCGAAGAGCATGCCATCCTCGAGGGTATTGACACCGGGGAGGCGGAGTTCGGCGAGGCCTCCGAAGATGCCGGTGTCGCTCGGGTAATCGCGCCAGCGGACGAGTCCGGCGGAGAGACCGGCGGCGCGGGAATTGGCCTGGCGCCACTGGGCGGTGCCGTCGGGGAGGAAGGCATCGAAGAGGATGGGGTTGCCGACTTCGCCGGCGAGCCAGCCCTGGTCGTAGGGGAACCAGGCCGCGGAGAACGCGAAGTTGGCTTCGGGGCTGGAGCTGGGGGTGCCGGCACTGCCGGTGATGAGGTCGAGGTTTCCGGTTCCGAACGAGCCACTGACCATGTCATAGCCGGGACCGGAGGAGGCCTGGGAGATGGCGACGGTGGGATAGAAGGGGCCCTGCCCGTCGTTCCAGTCGATGGGGCCGTTCTGGCGGGCGGTGGGGATGACGACACCGCGGACGGTGGTGGGGCGCCAGGCGTGGCTGGCGGGGAGTCCGGGCGAGTTGTCGGCGAAGTCGATGAAGCCCTGTCCCATGGAGGTGTCGGCGGCGGTGGGATCGGCGGGGGCGAGGCGGAGGGCGAAGTCGCCGCGATTGTAGCGGTTGACCGACCAGGGGATGGGGCCCTGGCCGTCGAAGCCGACGACTTCGGCCCGGCCATCGAAGCCGGCATTGCTGCCGCGGGCGATGACGTTGACGGCGGTGACGGAGGAATTGGGGTAGGGACCGGGGGCGGAGCCGCCCTCGGGGACGACGACTTCGGGGCCTGGAGGGGCCGCGAAGGCTGGCAGGGCGAGGAAGGTTGCGAGGATCAACGGCGCGGCGTGGGGCCGGGATCGGAGGGAATGTCGGTTCATGGTTGTGTTTCTGGGAACTCGACTGTCGGGACCGGCCGCCTTGGTGGGCGGGGGACCCGATGGCGAGAACCGGTTTTCTCACCGGGGCCGGGAATGGCTGTCGAGCGGAAAGACCCGGTGGAACAGGGTTGTCACGCGGATTTCAACCGTGCGTGAAGGAGGTGGGTGCCTCCCGGAGTTGTGGGTGAGGAGGCCGCGAATCGGGGGGACGAGTGCTGCGAGTTCTCAACCCAGCGCTTCCCACGGTTGCGGCCTCGTGGAACCCGGCCCTCCGAAGCGACGCTTCGCGACGTTCGCGTTTCTCCCCACAGCTTGCATGGGTACGGCTTAGCGGCGTTTCCATTCGCGGGCGGGAGGTTCGGGGAGGCCGCGAATGCGGTAGGAGGTGCGGAAGTGCATTTTGGCGACCTTGGGGAGGGCCTCCTCGCCGTGGCGTTCGATGAAGGCGCGCCCGGCGTCCTCGACCTCGCGGGAGGCGCCTTTGGGGAGGTGGATGTCGAATTCTTCGCCGAGGCGCTTGAGCCGGCGCAGGAACTCTTCGCGGGCGAGGATGGAGGCGGCGGCGACCGCGGCGTCGGATTCGGCCTTGTGGCGCTGGACCAGTTCGAAGGAGCGTCCGAGGGAGAGGAGGGCCTTCTCGATGGTTTCCTTGTCGCTGGCGAACTGGTCGCTGATGGCGCGGACGGGGAGGGGATCCATGCGGTGACGGAGGCCGAGGAGGTTTTCGATGACACGGGCGTGGCCCCAGGCGAGGACGCGGTTCACGGAGCGATTGAGGGCGTACATGCGGTTGTAGGCGCCGGGGCCGATGGGGACGACGGTGTGGACGCAGCCGGGGGTTTTGCGGATGCGGTCGGCGAGGCGCAGGACCTGGGCGTCGCTGCCGACGCTTTTGGAGTCACGGATGCCGGCATCCTTCCAGGCTTCGAGGACGGCGGCGTTGACGTACACGCCGGCGATGCAGAGGGGGCCGAAGAAATCGCCCTTGCCCGATTCGTCGATGCCGAGGCGCGGGGCGAGGCGGTCGGGATCGAGGACATCCTCGTATCCGAGGCGGGCTTCGCCGAGGACCCGGGGTTCGAGGACGAACTGGACGAAGTCCTGGGTGCCCTTGCCCTGGACGACGAGTTTGCCGGATTCGTAGAAGGTGACGTTGAAGTCCTTGCGGACGCCGCTGAAGCGGGCGTAGGGGACCTGGCGCAGTTCGAAGGTGCCGTCGCGGACGATGGCTTCGAGGGTTTTGGCCTGGGGGGGCGTGAGTTTGACCGTGTAGCTCGTCGGAGCGGGCACGACGAGAGGGAAAGGAACGGGTGGGACGGCGTCGAGCCGGAATCGTGGGGTGGGGTGGATAGGGAGGCTCACGCTGAAGCGTGTACACCCAACCGTTCTGGCAGGGCGGGGACGTGGGGGCACGGGGTTGGCCGTCGTTCGTTGGGTGTGCATGGGTGAGCGTGGTGGGTTGGATAGGGAGGCTCACGCTGAAGCGTGGACACCCAACGGCTTGCTGAAAGGGGGGTGACGGTGTGGGATGGGGAGGCATGCGAGCATCTGGATGGATACGGAGGACTGGCGGGATGGGGTGGCTGGGAGCGGCGGGGGCGGGGATGGCGGCGATTTTGGGGATGGCGGCGTGGGGTGCGGATCGGCCGGGATCGGGGACGCTCATGGGGCGTCCGGAGGCCTGGTTTGCCTCGGTGGAGGCGGTGGAGATGGGGGGGCGGGTGCTGAGTCACCAGACGGCCCGGGGCGACTGGCCCAAGAACATGAACACGGCGGCGGCGTTCGCGGGACCGGGGCGTCCGGAGCGGGGGACGTTCGACAACGGGGCGACGGTGGGAGAGATCCGGTTTCTGGCGCGGCTGGCCCGGGTGACGGGGGAACGACGGTTCCGGGAAGGAGTGGAACGTGGGTTGAGCCACATCCTGGATGCGCAGTATCCGAACGGAGGCTGGCCGCAGTCGCATCCCGCGGGTCCGGGGTATGGGAGGCACATCACCTTCAATGACGGGACGATGGTGGGGTTGATGGAGTTGATGCGGGAAGTAAGCCGTTCGGAGGATTTCGGATGGCTTGGGCAAGCGTGGCGGGGACGTGCGGCGGAGGCTTTCGAGCGGGGGGTGGAGTGCATCCTGAAGTGCCAGGTGCGGGTCGGGGGGCGGCTGACGGTGTGGTGTGCGCAACACGACGAGATCACGCTGGAGCCGCGCCCGGCGCGGACCTACGAACTCGCCTCGCTCAGCGGGGGCGAGAGTGCGGGCATCCTTCTGTTGCTGATGAGCCTGGAGGAGCGTGGAGCCAGGGTGGAGGAAGCGATCCGCGCCGGGGTGGAATGGTACGAGAGGGTGAAGATCAGGGGGATCCGGGTGGAGACGCGGGACGGGGACCGAAGGGTGGTGGAGGATGCCGGAGCGCCGCCGTTGTGGGCACGGTTTTACGAACTGGACACCCTGCGGCCGCTGTTTGCCGGGCGGGATGGGGTGGCCCGGTACCGGCTGGCGGACATCGAGCAGGAGCGCCGGGCAGGTTATGCGTGGTATGGGAACTGGGGGGAGCGGGTGTTGCGGGCGGCGGGGCGGTGAAGGGACGGGAAGGGACGTGGCTGGGAGGTGGGGGCAAAGCGCCGGTTGCGGTTCAGGCGGTGTGGGAGGACGCCCAGGCGCGGAGTTCCTGGATGACGATGCCGAGGACGCCGGCGGAGCCGCGGAACCGACCGGAACCGCGGGGTTGATTGTCGCGGGTCCACCATTCGAAGAAGCCGTTGTGGCGCAGGACGCGGGTCACCATGGGTTTGAGATCGAGGTAGGCGTCCTCGACGAGGCCGGCCCTGAGGAGTTGACGGATCAACCGGCCACCGAACCAGCACCAGTCGCCACCGTTCTGGTACGACCAGGCGCCCATGCCGGGATTCTTGAAGAAGCCGTCCGGATACGGCGGGTACACGGTGAGTCCGAGGCTGGCGGCGCCGGCGCGGCGGACGTTGTCGCGCATGGCGGCGAGGGAGCGGACGATTTCCTCCCGGGAGAGGAGATCCGCCTCCATGGCGACGGCGGTGCCTCCGTGGTACCAGATGGCGTCTTCGTCGAAGTCGGGCGGGAACGGCGAACCGGCGAGGTACACGTGGGGTTTGAACTTGCCGCGTGGGGCATCCCAGAGGTGGCGTCGGATGCCGGCACGGACCCGGTCGCCGACGGCGGTCCAGCGGGCGGCGGCGTGGGGGCGGGCGGGCGGCAGGGAGAGGAATTCGCGGAGGGCGACGAGGAAGAGGGCGTTGTCGTAGATGTCGATGGCCCGGTGGGAATGTTCATCGAGTTCGACGCCCCAGGGATGTTCCGGCTGGACGTCGCCCCAGTCCACGGTGGTGGCGCCCCAGAGGAGATCGTGGTCGGGGGACCAGCGGTCCTTCATGAGGTAGTCGAGGGCATGTTCGAGGCGATCGAGGATGGGAACGCCATCGACGGGGAGGCGGAGGAGTTCGGTATCGCCGGTGATGCGGACATAGCGGGCGACCGCCTGGACGAGGGAGGATTCCTGGTCGGTTTCGACGGTGTTCTTGTGGGCGAGCAGTCCGGGAGCGAGGGGGGAACGGCGGTAGCGATAGCCGACGCCGGCCTTGGCTTCGGGGATGAAGCCATCGACGATGTTGCCGTCGTCGCCCTGGAACTTGAAGAATGTGATCAGCGCCTCGCGGAGGGGCGGGGCGGGATTCACCTGGAGGGCGAGTTCGATGAAGGTGTTGAGATCACGGATCCAGACTTCGCCGTAACCGTCCCCGGCATTGAGGCCGGTGCGGAGCAGGGCGCGGGCCCGTTCGAGGAACGTGTCGAGTTCCTCGTCCTCGAGGATGCGTCGGGCCAGGCGGATCGAGGGGGAATCGGCGGCGAGCGAGCGGGGGATCCGGTTCCGGGCGAGGGCGACAAAGGAAGCGAGGGCGGCCACGCGGCCGAGAAAGCGCCGACGCGGAAGGGAAACGGGAGCGGGTGGGGAGGGGGCGGGTCGTTTGGGGAGGAGCATGGGATGAGGTGGACCGGGGCGTGCCGTCCGGTCAAGGGTTGTGCCGCGGAAAGGGCATGGGGACGGGGCATGGAACCGGGGGGGAGAAAGGCCGAGGGGCCCCGCGTTGGACTGTCGGTGGCGTCCGGCCGAAGCCTCCGCGTCACCCATCGTACCGGGCAGGGCCCCTATCCGCGTTGAAGGAACACGAATGGGAACGAACCCGCTCACCGGATTTTGGCGGGGACTGACCGCGGGCTGGCGGGGGCGCATGTCAGTTCTTCGGTCTGAGTACGAGTCTGCAGGAGGGAGAAGAGGTGTGGGGCACTGGGTTGAGGACTCGCGGAGCTCGTCCCTCCGATTCGCTGCCTCCTCACCCACGATTCCGGAATGCAAGGGTGACCCGGGTTTGCCCTGGCGGGGCAAGTGGGATGTAGTCGGGGGCATCGCATGAAGCTGACGCACGGACATCACCTGGCCTACTGCACGAACATTCACCGGGGCGAATCGTGGGAGGACGTTCAGGCGGCGTTGCGGCGTCATACGCTGGCGGTGCGGGATCGGGTGGGGAAGGCCGGGGTTCCGTTTGCCATCGGGCTGCGATTATCGGATCGCGCCTCGCGGGAGCTGGCCGATCCGGGGGCGCTGGACGAGTTCCGGCGGTGGCTGGACCGGGAGGGGTGTTACGTCTTCACGATCAATGGATTTCCGTACGGGGCGTTTCACGGCACGCGGGTGAAGGAGCAGGTGTACGCCCCGGACTGGACGACGCCCGAGCGGCTGGCGTACACGAACCGGCTGTTCGATGTGCTGGCGGCGTTGCTGCCTGAAGGAGTCGAGGGGAGCGTCAGCACGGTGCCGGTGTCGTTCAAGGGGTTTCATCTGGACGGGCGGGCGCGTCAGGCGGCGCGGGACAACCTGTGGCGCTGCATCGAGCATCAGGAGCAGGTGACGCGGCGCAGCGGGCGGAAGCTGCATCTGGGACTGGAACCGGAGCCGTTCTGCACGCTGGAGACGTCGCTGGAGACGGTGGCCTTTTTCGCGGAGATGCGGGCGGACCGGCCGGGGGATCTGCGGTTGCGGGAGCATCTCGGGGTGAACTACGACTGCTGTCATCTGGCGGTCGAGTATGAGATGGCGGATGAGGCGCTGGGGCGGTTGCGGCAGCACGACATCCGGATCAGCAAGATCCATCTGAGCAGTGCGCTGCGGGTGTGGCCGACGGCGGAGACGCGGGAGGCGTTGCGGGCGTTTGCGGACGAGACCTATTTTCATCAGGTGATCGAGCGGGGAGAGGACGGGACGCTGCGGCGGTGGGTGGATCTGCCGCATGCGCTGGCGGAGCACGAGGAGCGGCCGGGTCCGGCGCGGGCCGAGTGGCGCATTCATTTCCATGTGCCGCTGCACCTGGGGGACGGGCCGCTCTGGGGAAGCACGCGGGATCATGTGTTGGGGACGCTCGACTGGCTGAAGGCGCATCCGGACGCCTGCCGGCACCTGGAGATGGAGACCTACACGTGGGAGGTCCTGCCGGCCGAACTGAAGAGCCGGTCGGTGGTGGACCAATTGACGGAGGAGTATGCGTGGACCCTGGCGGCGTGCCGGGTCCGGGGTCTGGCGGCTGGCTGACGGCTTGCGTCGGGGCGGTGGGGCGATTCACCGTTGGGTGCGTGCGAACTGTGAGGAAGCCTACCGGCGTCGGGCATTGGATTGGGATGGGGGCGGCGATGGTGGCGATGGCGGGTCCGGGGTGCGGCACGGCGTCCGCCCAGATCGATCCGGTGGAGCGGAGGCTGCTGCATCTCGGGTACAACCAGCCCACCGAGGGGAAGAGTCCGCTATCGGTGTATGCCTTCTACCTGCACAACCAGACGAACTTTCTGCGGCCCGACTGGACGTTGCGGGCGGCGGTGGCGCCGGTGTGGCTGGACGCCGAGCTGGGGTGGGCCGGGTTGCTGGGGGAGCGGACGGATGTGGGGTTGATCCTGGCCGGGGGCGGGTTTGCGCGGACCTATAACGAACTGCGTCGTGGGAAGTGGGAGCAGGGGGAAAGTTTCACGGGGCATGGATTCACGGTGGGGAGCGCGGTGTATCACCGGTTCAATCCGGGGCAGCGACTGCCGTTGAACGGCGTGGTGGCGGTCACGGCGGAGGGGAGTTACTTCGAGCGGGACGACGAGACGGCGCGGGATTTCGAGTTGCCGCGTGATCATGTGGCACCGGTGGCGCGGGTGGGGTTGCGACTGGGGGGGCGGGAACCGGATTTGCGGTCGCCGCTGGCCTTGGAGGTTTCGACCTGGTACGAGGGCCAGTGGCGGATTGACGACGACCGGTACGGGTTTGCCGGGGACCGGCGCCTGGAGGAGATGAGCCACCTGGCGTGGGCGAGAATACTGGGGCGATGGACCAGTTCCGAGCATCGGCACGACGTGGAGTTCAGCCTGACGGGCGGGACGGGCACCGGGCTGGACCGGTTTTCCGTGTACCGGGTGGGCGGGATGCTGCCGTTTGCGAGCGAGTTTCCGCTGATGATCCCGGGGTACCTGTACCAGGAGTTTTCGGCGCGGAACTTCCTGCTGCTCAGCGGCAACTATTCGTTTGCGGTCGTCCCGGAATCCTCATGGCGCCTTGCGGTGTTCGGGGCGACTTCGAGCATGGCGTACCTGGAGGGACTGGAGTACCCGGGGAGTTCGCATTCCGGGGTAGGGGGGGGGATCACCTGGCGGGCGCCGCGGAAGGACTGGATTGTGAGTGCGTTTTACGGGCGGGCGTTCGATGCGATCCGCGGGGAGGACCGGGGGGCCGACCTGTTCGGGCTGGTGTTGCAGTACGATTTCCGGCTGCAGGGGGGCTGGGAGCGGTACCTGGCGCCGTCGCAGTTGGGCAACGACGTCCTGCGGTTGTTTGGGCGGTAGGGCGTTGGGGGCGTCGCCGGCCGGGGTTCACCCGATGCGGGCGCGGTCTTCGGGGGCGCGCCCCATGGGGTCGCCGGGCTGGACATCGAAGGCGGCGTGGAACGCGTCGAGGGATCAGAGACCCAGTTGGCGCAGGGCGGGTTCGAGGGCGTTGGCCCAGCGGCGGTAGCCTTCGGTGCTGAGATGGAGGGCATCGGGCATGACCTCGCGGGAGAGGGTGCCATCGGATTCGAGGAAGGCGGGTGCGAGGTCGAGGTAGCGGACCCGATCGCCATCGGCGAGGCGGCGGAGGCGCTGATTGATGCCGAGATTGTTGATGCGGCCGGGATCCCAGGGGGAGGCGCCACGGGGGAAGATGCCGAGCAGGAGGACGCGGGTATCGGGGGATTGTTGGGCGAGGAGTTCGAGGATGCGCTGGACGCCGGCGGTGACGTCATCGGGATCCTGCATGAAGTGGCCGGTGTTGTTGGTGCCGATCATGACCACGGCGGCCTTGGGGCGATGGGGGGCGACCGGGTTGTGGGTGAGGCGCCAGATCACGTGTTCGGTGCGGTCGCCGCTGAAGCCGAGATTGAGGGCCTTGCGGGAGGCGTAGAACTCATTCCACACCTCGCGTCCGGCGGTTTCCCAGCCCTGGGTGATGGAGTCGCCGATGAAGACCAGTTCGGGACTGGCGGCGCGGGTTGCCTCGCGCTTTTCCTGGTCGCGTTTGCGCCACCAGGGTTCGTCGGCGCGGGTGGCGGGGATGACGGCGGAATTGACGGCGTAGAAGCGGCGGAGGTCGGCGGTGCGCTGTTGGAGGGCGGCGAGGATGGGCGCGTATTCGGGGTCGGCATGGAGGCTGCGCAGTTCCTGGGGATCCCGCTCGAGGTCGAAGAGCTGCCATTCGCGGGTGCGGGGGAGGAAGAACGTCTTGAAGCGGTCGGTGCGGATGCCGTCGTGGACGGGCACTTCATGGACGGCGGCGTTTTCGTAGTAGGCGTAGTAGATGGCATCCCGCCAGTCGGCGGGAGGGCGACCCTGGTTGAGGAGGACCGGGAGGAGGCTGCGCCCCTGGACTTCCTGCGGGACGGGGAGGCCTGCGGCTTCGAGGAAGGTGGGGGCGTAGTCGATGTTCTGGATGAGGGCTCGGGATTCGGTGCCGGGCTGGATGCGGCCGGGCCAGCGGATGAGGAAGGGCATGCGGAGGGACTCCTCGAACATCCAGCGTTTGTCGTACCAGCCATGTTCCCCGAGGTAGAAGCCCTGATCGGAGGAATAGATGACGATGGTGTTGTCGCGGAGGCCGGTGCGGTCGAGGTGATCGAGGAGACGTCCGACGCTGTCATCGACCGCCTGGACACTGCCGAGGTAGTCGTGGAGGTAGCGTTGGTATTTCCAGCGGGTGATTTCGGCATCGCTGAGGGTGCTGGCCTGCATGCGGTCGATGAAGGCCTGGTTTTCGGGGCCGTAATGGGCGTCCCAGGCGGCCTTCTGGGCCGGGGTCATGCGGGCATACTCGCCCATGGGGAGGCCGCTGAGGAAATGGTTGGGGAAGAGGTTTTCGCCGTGGAACTTCATGTCGTGGCCCCAGTAGAAGTGCCGGGCGATGGTCATTTCCTGTTCCTTGAGGAGGGCCGAGCGTCCCGAGTAATCGTCGAAGAGGGTGTCCGGTTCGGGGATGCTGCCGTGGGGGTAGCGGCCGAAGTGGCGCGGGTGGGGGGACCAATCGCGATGGGGGGCCTTGTGCTGGGCCATGAGGAGGAACGGGCGGGAGGGGTCGCGTTGCTGGAGCCACCCGATGGCCTGGTCGGTGACCAGATCCGAGACGTAGCCTTCGTAGCGTTTGCGGCTGCCGTCCATCTGGATGAAGTCCGGGTTGTAGTAGCTGCCCTGGCCGGGGAGGATTTCCCAGT
This sequence comes from Verrucomicrobiia bacterium, assembly GCA_019634625.1. NCBI lineage: Bacteria > Pseudomonadati > Verrucomicrobiota > Verrucomicrobiia > Verrucomicrobiia bacterium. Next base: position 65,770 of record JAHCBA010000023.1, on the reverse strand, counting down.
GATCGAAGCCGGTGGGGTTGCTGGTGAGGTGCCATTTGCCCACGAGGGCAGTCTGGTAGCCGGCCTGCTGAAGGGCCTTGGGGAAGGTCCACTGGGAACCCTCGAACCGATCGCCATTGCGGCGGAATCCGTTGACATGGCTGTGCTTGCCGGTGAGGACCGATGCGCGGGACGGTCCGCAGATCGAGTTGGCGCAGAAGGAGTGGTGAAAGACCATGCCCTCACGGGCGAGTCGGTCGAGGTGTGGGGTCTGGTTGATCTTCGAGCCATAGGCGCCGATCGCCTGGAGGGCGTGATCATCGGAGAAGATGAAGAGGATGTTGGGCGGCTGGGTGGCGCCGGGAAGCGACAGGGTGCCGGTGGCGAGCAGCAGGAAGATCAGGCGTCGCATGGGGTCAGCCTATCGGGGCTGTGGGGACCGGCTCAACCCCGGGTTGTCGACGATGGGGAGGGGGAGCGGATGGGACGGATCGGACGGATCGGACGGATCGGACGGATCGGACGGATCGGGCGGATCGGGCGGATATCGGGGGATCAGCGGTAGAGGAAGCGCTTGGGAGGGGGTGGGGAGGGGGCGGATGGGGCGGCATGGGGGTTCCCGGTCGGTTCCAACTGGTCGAGGCGGATGACGGCGCCGAGGAAGAACCAGGTGAGCACGCCGAGGGGGATGCCGATGAAGGGTGAGCCGATGGGGAAGGTGATGGCGGCGATGAGGAAGGCGCAGACGGCCCCGAGGGCGAGGGTTCCGACGCGGTCGAGCCGGCGGCGGAGGAGGATGCGGGTGCCGTCGAGGAGTCCGGCGATGAGCAACCAGGCGACCACGCCAACGCCGACGATGCCCATTTCGGCCATGGTCTTGCCGAGGTCGCCGTCCACGCCCCAGACCTCGAACGGTCCGAGGTAGTGGGCGAGGGACATGGGGTAGCCGACACCGGCTTTGCCGAGGCCGCCGCCGAGGAGGCCGCTTTCGAGGAGGTACCGGAGCCCGGGGGCCCAGACGACGTAGAAGCGGCCCCAGATGGCATCGAGGTCGAGGGTTGCGAGGCGATGGAGGACGCCCCCCTCGGTGGCCTGGACGGCCAGGAGGAGGCCGGCGGTGAAGGCGCCGCCCAACCAGAGCATTCCCAGGCTGAGGCGGCGGTGCCAGGCGATCACGAGCAGGCCGAGGCCGAGGGCGAGCACGGCGCTGCGGGCGCCACTGAGTGCCATGCCCCAGCCGATCACGAGGGCGAGGCCGACGAGGAGCAGTTTTTCGAGGCGGCCGACCGACCGGTCCGTGAGGAGGGCGGACAGGAACAGGAGGCTGACGGCCATGGTTCCGCCGAAGGCGCCGGAAGAGATGAAGGTCGAGAAGCGCCGCAGGACGTGGCGACCGTCCTCGTCCACGTAGCCTTGCCCGCGGGTCATCAGTTCGAAGTAGGGGTCGAGGGCGCGCATGGCCTCGACCTCTTCGAGGGTCTGGCGGGTGGCATAGAGGCTGGTGATGGCCGACAGGAGGATGATGAGGAGGAAGTATCCGTGGAGCTGGCGGTGGGAACCCACGATGTGATAGCCGAGCCCGAACATCAGGGTGGCGAAGACCCAGCCGCGGACGGCGGCGAGCGCGACCAGGAACGGGGCTCCATGGGGCAGGACCATGGAGAGGGCGAACCAGACGGCGATGACGCCGTAGAAGCACTTCATGGCCTGGCTGGCGCGGCCGGGCGGGAACCAGGCGGCGGCGGAGGGCAGCCGGCTGAAGGCCATCGCCAGCGCCGCCAGCAGCGGCAGGTCGAAGAGGAAGGTGGCGACCGGGTGCCGGATCTTGAGTTTCAACCACCCGTGAAAGAAGCCGATGACGATGGCCAGCACGACGGCGGCGTTGGTGAACGGGGCGGTCCGGAAGAGTTCACGCCATCCCGATTTCGGCGCGGGGGCGGGGTTGGGGGCCCGTGGGGTGCGGGAAGGAGTTGTGCGATGGGCCTCCACGGGCATCGGAAATCGACTTTGGCAGAGTCGGCGAATGGGTCCAATGGCGGAGATGGGGGAATGCACCGTTCATCGGGGCTTCCCCGTGTCGCGCCTTGCGCGGGGACGGGCGGATCAGGTCGGATCGGCGGGGTGGAGAGCACGAGCGGGATGAGCCAACTGGATCCGGAAGGGGAGGAGCAGCTTCGTCGTGCGGCGTGTGCCGTGGGGGCGGGGCGGGCGGGGCGCCACATCTTCCTGTGTGTCGATCCGGCGGAAGCGAAGTGCTGTGACCGATCGGTGGGTCAGGCGGCGTGGGAGCATCTGAAGGGCCGGCTGAAAGCGATCGGGAACAGGGCCGGGGGAGGCGTGCTGCAACGGACCAAGGCCGGGTGTCTGCGGATCTGCAGTCATGGACCGGTGGCGGTCGTGTATCCGGAGGGGGTCTGGTACCACTCGTGCACCTCCGAGGTGCTGGACAGGATCGTGGACGAGCATCTTATCGGGGGGCGGGTGGTGCAGGAGTATGTCATTCCGGGGACGATGGAGCCTCCCTGCGCGGGGCTGATGGGGTAGGGGTTCTGGCGGGCCTGGCCTTGCGGAGTTCGGCCCTCCGAACGGAGAGAGATGGGGGGGCGATTTCGATTTCGGATTCGGGTGGGGGGCGCATTCTTGGCGGCGATGAAGATCGATGCGCACCAGCATTTCTGGCGGTACGACGCGGTGGAGTATCCGTGGATTGCCGCCGGTTCGGCGCTGGAACGCGACTGGTTGCCGTCGGATCTGGCGGCGGTGCAGGGACCCCTGGGTTTCGATGGATCCATCGCGGTGCAGGCGCGTCAGTCGGTGGAGGAATCGGAATGGCTGCTGGGGTTGGCGGAGGCCGACCCGCGGATTCTCGGGGTGGTGGGCTGGGTGGATTTGCGGAGCGAACGGGTGGGGGAGGAACTGGAGCGGCTGGGGCGGCATCCGCGCTGGGTGGGGGTGCGGCACGTGGCGCAGGACGAGCCGGACGACCGGTTTCTGGTGGGGGAGGATTTCGTGCGCGGGGTGAGCGGGTTGCGGGAGCGGGGCCTGGTGTATGAGATCCTGATTTATCCGCGGCAATTGCCGGCGGCCCTTGAGCTGGTGGGGCGGTTGCCGGAGCAGGCGTTCGTTCTGGACCATGCGGCGAAGCCTTGCATCCGGGAGGGGACGATGGAGCCGTGGGCCTCGCAGATGCGGGAGTTGGGGCGGCACACCAACGTGAGCTGCAAGGTGAGCGGGCTGGTCACCGAGGCGGACCCTCGAACGTGGCGTCCGGGGGAACTCCGGCCGTATCTGGACGTGGTGGCCGAGGCGTTTGGGCCGGAGCGGCTGATGTTCGGGAGCGACTGGCCGGTGTGTCTGCTGGCGGCGGGGTACGAGCGGGTGGTGGAGGTGGTGGAGGAATTCGTGGCGACCTGGGACGGTCGCCAGCGGGCGGCGCTGTTCGGGGGGAACGCAGCCCGGGTGTACGGGCTTGCGTCGCGGGGGGGGCCGCCGGACGGGGGAGGGGTCGCGGCGGGCGGGGGTGAGGGCTGACGGGGATGCGGGCCGGGTTTCAGCCGTCGAGGGTCCAGCCGGGGCGGTATTGGCGGCTGAGGTACTGATTGGCCTCGGGGACGTTGGTGACGCGGCCGCGTTCGCCGTCGTACTCGAGTTTCTTGCCGACGCGATGGGCGACGAGGCCGAGCATCATCTGCTCGGTCATGGTGCCGTTGTAGTCGAAATTGCAGGATGTCTTGAGGTTGCCTTTGCAGGCATTGATCCATTGGGTCTGGAAGTTGCCCATGGGCGGGATGAGGCGGTCGGGGGTGCGGGGACGGTAGTAGGTGAGGTCGGCGGCATTGCCGAGGGGGATGAGGAGGCGGGCGTTGAACTCGGCGACGAGGGCGCCCTGGGTGCCTTCGAAGAGGGCGCCGTGGCCGATGCGGTTGAGGTCCACCCAGGGGGCGGGGGAGGCGGGCATGGCGCCGCCCTGATACCAGGAGACCTTGATGGGGGGGCGCCAGTCGTTGGCGGGGTTTTGGAAGTGCATTTCGAGGCGGACGGGACTGACCTCGGGGTGGTAGGGATCGCCGGTGGCCTCGGCGGTGGTGGGGAGGCCGGCATCGATGGCATTCCAGGCGAGGTCCATGGTATGGGCGCCCATATCGCCGACCTGCCCGGTGCCGAAGTCCCAGTACATGTTCCACTGGAGGCAGTTCATGCCGGGCCCGCCGGAGAAGTAGCCTGGGTTGTAGGGGCGATCGCCGGCGGGGCCGAGCCAGAGATCCCAATGGAGGTGGGGTGGGGGACTGCCGGACGGGGGGAGGTATCCGTCGCGGGGGAGCTGGCGGTTGCCCCAGGCGCTGACCTCCTGGAGTTCGCCGATGGCGCCATCGAGGACGAGTTCGCGGACGCGGTTGAAGTTTTCGTATTCGTGGCGCTGGGTGCCGACCTGGGTGGCGAGGCGATGACGGTTCTTGAGATAATTGGCGCGGACCACCCGGGCCTCCTCGACGCTGTTGGCGAGGGGTTTTTCGCAATAGACATGCTGGCCGCGGTTGAGGGCCCAGTTGGAGACGAAGGCGTGGTGATGATCGGCGGTGCTGCAGATCACGGCATCGATGTCCTTCTGGTCGAGGCAGCGGCGCCAGTCCACGTAGGTTTTGGCGCCGGTGAAGCGTTTGGCGGCGTTGGCGAGGTGGTGTTCGTTGATGTCGCAGAGGGCGACGATGTTTTCGTTTTCGATGGCCTTGTAGTGGGCGAGGGCGCGACCCCAGACACCGATGAGGGCGATGTTGAGGCGGTTACTGGGGGCGTTGGCGCCGAAGAGGCTGAGTTTGGGGAGGATCAGGCAGCCGGCGCCGAAGGTGGCGGTGGAGGCGAGGAAGTTGCGGCGTTTCATGGGAACGATGGTTCTTGGGATCTGGAGAGCCATTGGGCTGCGGGCAAGAATCGCACGATTCGGGGGCGGGATGTCCATGTTTTTGCGGTGAAGGGGCACATGGGGTGGGTGCCGCTTCGTGCTTTCCTTCCGGGGGGAAACACCCTTTCCTCCACGGAGTCCGAATTGAATTCCTAACTCAACTCCTATCCCCATGAAGCCTCGATGGCCGCGACCTGACCCGGGACCTGACGAGAGGTCCGGCGTGGGAGCGGTTTTGGGGCCTCGGTTTTGCCTACCATGAGAAGCATCAGACAGCGACGGAATGCCGGTTGGTTCGGAGCGGGTGCGGTGGCGGGTTGCCTGGCGGCGGCGGCTGGGGCGACGGCGGCGGTGGTGATCACGGAACGGGACGCGTTTCTGGGCCTGGTGCAGCCGGGTTACTACGAGGAGACGTTCCAGGGGGTGGCCCGTGGATTGCTGCCGGCGGAGGCGGATGACGACTTCGCGGTGCCGTTTGTGGGGCCGGGCGGATGGTTCACCTACACCGTTGAGGAGGAGCCGTTCGAGCTGACGACCCAGAATCAGCTCTGGGTCACCGCGCGGGAGACGCCGGAAGGCGACGAGATCGCGGGAACGCGGGCCCTTGGCACGCTGGTCGATTTCACGGGCATCCGGATCACCTTCACCAGCGGCAACGTGACGGCCATTGGCGGGGATTTCTTTCTGACCGACGAGGCGGGCGACCCGCGGGGGACGGGGTCCATCACGCTCACGTTGAGCGACGGAACGTCGATTTCGGTGAACAGCCAGACGACGGCGTCCCAGCGGTTTGTGGGCTTTGTGGCGGAAGGGACGGAGACGTTCACCTCGCTGATCGTGAATCCGAACGAGCTGTTTACCGGGCATTACGTCACGGTGGACAACCTGCTGGTGGGTGCGGCGGTTCCGGAACCGGGGGCGATGGGTTGGATGGCGGGGTTGGCGCTGGCGGGGTACGGCGGGTGGCGCCGCGTGCGGGCCGGTCGAGCGGGTAACGGGCGTGCGGTCGGGTGAGTGGACATGAGCCTTTCGCGTCGGGCGTTGATAAGGAGCCTGTTCAAGCCCCTGAAGGCGGGGGGCGGGCTGGTGAAGGGGCCTGGCGGATTGGCCGGTGACGGGGTCGCGATACCGCCCTGGGTACGGACGGATCGAGTGGCGGTGATCCAGGGGCGGTTCTGTCTGGCGTACACCGACGGCTATTGCACCGTGTGCTACGAGCGTTGCCCGGTGGCGGGCGCGATCGAGTTGGGCGAGGGCCTGCCAAAAATTGTGGCGGAGACATGCACGGGGTGTGGCATCTGCCATGACGTGTGTCCGGCCCCCCGCAATGCCATCCTCATCACCACGCGGAAACCGGCATTGGGGCAGGGACAGGGTCAGGAGGGTGCGTGACAAAGTTCTGACGGGATGGAGTGGGGACGAGGCGCGGGTTGCCACGGGGGGAGGGGGTGTGTCACTCTTCCGGTCCTGTGCGTTTTGGAATGTTTGGCATGAGCGAGAGGACCATGGACCCAGCGCCCCTGGACGCCGCCGGAGCGGCGGAGTCGGGGGTGGAGCCGAAGGTGCAGACCGAACCCGTCGAACCCGTCGAACCCGTCGAACCCGTCGAACCCGTGGAGGTGCGGGTGACGGTGGAGGGGGAAGGGGTAGGGGAGCTTGAGGATCTGGAGGTGTTGCGCCGCAAGGCGGGGGAGGCGGACACGTTCAGGGACCGCTATTTGCGGACGGTGGCGGACCTGGAGAATTTCCGGAAGCGCTCGGCCCGCGAGCGGGTGGAGGCGGTGCAATTCGCCAACCAGGGATTGCTGGAGAAGCTGATGCCTGCGTTGGACAACCTGGACATGGCGCTGGCGGCAGTGAACACGGCGCAGGAGGGGGCGGTGGACGGCTTGAAGACCGGGGTGGAGATGGTGTTGAGCCAGTTGCGGGGCGTGTTGCGGGAGTCGGGGTTGGAGGAGATCGATGCCGTGGGGCAGACGTTCGATCCGACCTGGCACGAAGCGGTGTCGCAGGAGGAGACCGACGGGGTGCCGGACGGCCAGGTGGTGCGGCAGTTGCGGAAGGGATACCGGCTGCATCAGAGGTTGTTGCGGCCGGCCTCGGTGGTGGTGGCCCGTTCGCTCCAGGGCTGAGCCATGGCCAAGCGCGATTACTACGAGGTGCTGGGCGTGTCGAAGGGCGCGTCGGCGGAGGAGATCAAGAAGTCGTACCGCAAGCTGGCGGTGAAGTTTCATCCGGACAAGAACCCCGGGGACAAGGCGGCGGAGGAGCGGTTCAAGGAGCTGGGCGAGGCCTACGAGGCGTTGTCGGACCCGCAGAAGCGGGCGGCCTACGACGAATACGGGCACCAGGCGTTCGATCCGCGGTCGCGGGCGGGAGCCGGGCGCGGGGGCGGGGGTGGATTTCACGATCCGTTCGAGATCTTCCGCGAGGTTTTTGGAAGCGGCGGGGGCGGGATCTTCAGCGAACTTTTCGGGGAGGCACGATCCGCGGATCCCACGGCCCCGGCGCGGGGCGCGGATCTCCGGTACGACCTGCAGATCACCTTGGAGGAGGCGGTGCTGGGGGTGGAGAAGGAGCTGACGTTGACGCGGCCGGAGAGTTGCGACCACTGCCACGGACGCGGTGCCGAACCGGGGTCGTCGTTGAAGGTATGTGCGACCTGCGGGGGCCGGGGGCAGGTGGTGACGTCGCGGGGGATCTTCAGCCTTGCGCAGACGTGTCCGCGGTGCGAGGGCGCGGGGCGGATCGTCGAGAAGCCGTGCCGGAGCTGCCGGGGGACGGGGCGCCGGGAGAAGACCTCGAAGATCACCATCCGCATTCCGGCGGGGGTGGACACGGGGACGCGATTGCGGTCGATGGGGAACGGGGAGGGCGGGTTGCGGGGCGGGCCATCGGGCGATCTGTATGTGGTGCTTCATGTGCGGGAGCACGAGATTTTCGAGCGGGACGGCGACGATCTGCACTGCGAGGTGCCGATCAGCTTCGCCCAGGCGGCATTGGGGGGGGATGTCGAGGTGCCGACCCTGAACGGGCGGGCGTCGATCCGGATTTCGGCGGGAACGCAGCCCGGGACGCAGTTTCGATTGAAGGGGAAGGGGGTCAAGAACCTGCAGGGATTCGGGCACGGGGACCTGATGGTGCGGGTGGCGGTGGAGGTGCCGACGCATCTGACCTCGGCCCAGCGGGCCAAGATCGAGGAGTTCGCGGCGCTGTGCGACAACAACAGCTACCCGCAGGCAAAGTCGTTCTTCGAGCGGGCCAGGGAGTTCTTCCGGTAGCGTCCGGGGGGGTGCGTGCATCGATTCGTCCTGGCACGAGAAGGTGAGGGCGGGGCGGCCGTGGGGTCGCGGTGGGCGCTTGGACCGGAGGACAGCCACCACGCCGCGCGGGTCCTTCGTCTGGGTCCGGGGGACGAGATCGAGGTGCTGGACGGCGCGGGTGGCATTCTGGCCTGTCGGGTGACCGGCGGGGGACGGCGTGCGTTGGAGGTGGAGGTGGTGATGGCGCGGCGTCAGGCGGCGCCGATGCCGGTGGCGTTGGCGCCGGCGCTGTTGAAGGGGCGGGCGATGGATTTCCTGATCCAGAAGGCGACCGAACTGGGCGCGACGGCGATCACGCCGCTGGTGACGGCGCGAACGGTGGCCCGGATGCCGGACGGCGAGGCGGTGGCGAGGGTGGCGGACTGGGAGCGAACGGCGCGGGAGGCGTGCAAGCAATGCGGGAACGCCTGGATGCCACGCCTCGAAGCGCCCCGGACCTTGGCACGGTTCCTGTCCGATGCGGGCGATGGATTGCGGGTGGCGGCGATGCTGCGTCGCGAGGCGCGTTGGCCGGGACAGGTGCTGGACGAGGCAGGGGCGGAGGTGTTGGCGGGTCCGGTCACCTTGATGACGGGGCCGGAGGGGGATTTTACGCCGGAGGAGGAACGGGCCTTGATCGACGCCGGGGTGCAACCCATCACGCTGGGGCCGCTGGTGCTGAGGGCGGAGACGGCGGTGGTGGCGGGTCTGGCGGTGCTGCAGCATGAACGCGCCCGCCGGGCCGGTGGGTGAGACGAAGGGGCTGTGGCGGCGGCAATTGGGTTGCGGGCGGGGCGGGGATCGGATTCGGTGGCGCCATGATGCGAGCGAACGGACGGGTGCGGGGATGTCTGGTGCTGATGCTGGGGTTGGGAGGGTGGATCGGTGCGGCTTCGGGGGCGGTGCCGGTGGCGCGTGACCTGGCGGAATTCGGGCTGTCGCCCACGAACACGCCGGGGGCGAACCGGGAGGCGTTGCAGCGGGCGATCGACTGGGCGGCGCCGCGGGGCGGGGCGTTGTGGCTGGCGCCGAGCGAGGATCCCTACCCGGTGGCGTCGGGGGTCGTGTTGCGGCAGAACGTGTCCCTGCTGGGGGTGCATGGGCCGGTGGGGCGTGGCACGCGGCATCCGAACCGCCGGCAACCGGTGGGGAGCGTGTTTGCAATCATGGACGCGGACGCGCCGTTTTTGACCGTGGAAGGGTCCACGCAGGTGCGGGGATTGCAGTTCTGGTATCCGGGCCAGACGCTCACCGATCCGGCGGCCATCGTGCCGTACCCGGCGACGCTGCGGGTGTCCCAGGAGCGGATGGTGCAGGGCGTGACGCTGTCGTGTCTGACCTTCTACGGCGAGTACCTGGCGATGGATTTCAAGGCGCGGCGGGAGTTTCCGTGCGAGCAGATTCTCATCGAGCATTGCTACGGGTATCCGCTGGGGGGCGAGTTTGTGCGGATCGACTTCTGCTACGACGTGCCGCGGGTGCTGCACTGCCATGTGAACCCGGCGAACCTGAGGTATTTCCGGGGCGGATACAGCCGGGCGGTGATTGACGCCGTGGTGGCGAAGGGGACGTTCAGCTATTGGATCGGGCACACGGACAACGCGGTGCTGATGGATGTGTTCACGTTCGGCGCGTACGGCGGGGTGTATCTCGGGCCGGCGACCTACGGGCAGTTGACCAGCTTCAACCTGGACTGCGTGACGGTGGGCATTCACAAGGCGGGGGACAGTCCGTTCAACCGCAACTGGCAGATCGCGCAGGGGTCGATCATTGCGAACGTGGGGGCGCGGGTGGAGGACATCCGGCCGATCATCATCGAGGGGAGGGGGCACACGAGTCTGAGCCAGGTGGAGGCGTTTTCGGGCGGGAACCCGGCGCTCACGACGCTGGGCCGGTCGCAGGATTTTCTGTGGGTGCGGGGGGATCAGCGGCTGACCGTGAGTCTGTTCGGGTGCCGGATGCGGAACTATGCGGCGGCGGAGCCGATCACGCGGGACAACCCGCGGGCGCTGATTCAGGCGGTCGCCTGTGTGGACGGGGACGAGAGGGCGTTTCAGGGGACCTGGGGGGAGTGAGCGGGCAGGGCTGCGCCCTCGATCCAATCGGCGGCGCGGCGGCAGATGATGTTCCAGTCGAGTTCGGTGGCGACCTTGTGGCGGGCGGGCGCCACGGCGGCGGCACGGCGGGTCGAGGACCAGTCGAGGGTGTCAATGAGGAGTCGGGCGAAGTCCGGGCCGTTGGCGCGCGAGAAGCGGATGCCATCGAGACCCTTGTAGTAGCGGAGGGCGCTTTCGAGGGGGGTGCAGACCACGGGCAGGCCGAGGGCGAGGTACTCGACCGTCTTGGCGACGAACGCGCAGTGGGTGCCGGTGGACGGTTCGTAGGGGGTGATGCCGACCGTGGCATCGAGGAGCGAGGACGGCATGCGGTCGTAAGGGACGAAGCCCGGTTGTTCGATGAGGATGCCGGGGACGGCGGCCCGGACGGTTCGGAGGAAGGCGTTGAGGGAAGGGGTGGCCGGACCGACGAATCGGAACGGGACATGCGGGCGGGCGCGGGCGGTTTCGATGACGGCAGTACGGGCGATGGGGCCGAGGTGGTGACGATCGAAGGAGCCGTGCATGACCACGCGGGGTTCCGGCGGGGAGGGGCACGGTTGGGCGGGGACCCGGAAGAGCGTCGAGTCGTAGCCGTAGTACGTTGCCCGGACGCGGTCGGCGGGGTAGCCGGTGGCGATGAGGCGTTCGCGGAGGCTGTCGGAGACGGTGAGGACGCGGCTGGCCTGAAAGCGGACGGGCAGGTGCAGTTCGTAGCGGACGAGGGCCCGGGCGAGGGGGCGGGGCATCAGGCAGGCGGGCCAGGTTTCGAGGAAGCCGGTGAGGCAGTCGAGCAGGTTGAATACGGTGGGGATTTGAAAGCGGCGTCCGAGGCGTCCGGCGGCGACGGCGGAAATGGCGTGCTGGGCCACCACGACATCGAAGTGGAGTCCGGACGCCAGCAAGCGGGCGATCTGGCGGGAGAGGGCGACGGGGTAGGCGAGGTACTTGGGGGTGCGAAGGGGCGTGGTGCGTCCCATGGGCCAGGCGGTGAAGGGTCGCAACCGGATGTGGAAGCGGGCTTCGACGTCGGGCGCGTCGGGGAGGGCGGGTCCGAAGACCTCGACCTCATGGCCGCGGGCCACCAGTTGGCGGACCAGGTACACGGCGGCCGCGGAACCGCCGCCGGACGGGGGATGGAAGGGTTCGTGGGTGAGGAGGGCGATGCGCACCGGGCGTCGAGGATAGGTGTCGCCCGGGGGAGTTCGGAAGGCGCAAGGCGGGGGTTGGATGGGACACCCAACCGCCGTTCTCCAAGCCTCTCGTCGGGGCGTACTCTACAGCGCTGCGGCTGTGGAGTGCGGCGGTTCCCGCCGCTTTGGATTGGGGGCCGGGGCTTCGCCGTAGCCATGCAGCAAGGTCGGGCGCGCTGGCTTGATCTGTTCGGGCAAGCGCTTCGTCGGTCGCTCGTTCCGTATCCCGGTTTCGATACGCGCCTCGCTCACTCCTCGTCCTGCCCGAACCTCTGCGGCGCCATCGCTTGCCTCCTTAATGCATGGATACGGCTTAGCGGGCGCGCGAGGCGACGTGATCGACGAACCACTGGTGGTCGGTGCGGTGGGCGCGTGGGAGCCAGGCGATGTTGTTGGGGATCACTTCGAGACCGCGTCGCTGAAAGCCCTCGAGGTTGCTGCGCCACCGGCGGATTTCGGCATGGCCGTCGGCGAAGGTGAATCCGGCGGCGTTGCCGTGGCGGCCGGACGGTGCGTCGAGCCAGGGGTTGTTGTTGTATTGGCGCAGATCATCGAAGGGAAAGAAGTGGGAGTCGTTGATGCTGTTCTCGTGTTCGTCCACGAGGGTGAATACCTCGGAGGGGCCGGGGTGGCTGAGGTCCGTGAACTTGATGGCGCGGAGGTACATGGCGCTGGCGCCGTCGGCGTGGCGGCTGACCCACGGGGTGCGGGTGTCGCCGATGAACCCGTTCATGGCGTAGCTGCGGTTGCGGAGGACGACCTTGCCGCCGCTGCGGAGTCCGGCGCGGTCGGCCTGGCAGCGGAACACGTCGCGGCTGGAGAGGTAGGGCCAGGTGGGGCTGTTAGTGAGGAAGCGGTCGTTGATGGCATCGGGGACGGAGTGGACGTTGCCTTCGCACCAGGCAGGGGCGGAGGCACTGGCGACGGGGCCGAGGGCGATGTCATTGAAGTCGGTGGCGTAGAGGACGTGGGCGAGGCCCAGTTGCCTGGCGTTGTTCAAGCAGGCGATGCCCTGGGCCTTAAGGCGGGCCCGGGCGAGAGCGGGCAGGAGCATGCTGGCGAGGATGGCGATGATGGCGATGACCACCAGCAGTTCGATGAGTGTGAAGCCCGGCCGGGCGGGGGCCGGGCGCTGAGGAATCGGGGCGGCATGCATGGGAGGAGCGTGGGGATGGGAGCATGTCGGGGTGTGGCGGGCTAGAACGAGCGAATCGCCGGCTAGGACGATTCGATCATGCCCCCGACGGGATGGTGGGCGGGTGCGGCGACGAGACGGAGGTTGAAGGTGTGCGACGCCCGGGAATGGGCCGGCCATGGGCCGGGCCGTTCGAGACGATCGACCCTCCCAATCGATGAATCGTCACCCAGCGGTTGCGGCGGTTCCGGGGACGGTCGTCCGCACCAATCAGTCCTTGACGCGAGGGGGTGCATTCCTAGCCTCGCAACACCTCGGGCGGACCTGTGACTCGATTACAATTGCGGTGAATGACCATGCGCGTGGTCCGCGCGGGATGGAGCATCCGATATGAGACTATACACAGAATACCAGGAAGGCCGGGATGGGGATGGCGCAGGGGCAGGCATGCGTCGATGGCTGTTGGGAATGGCCCTTGCGGTGGGTCTGGCCGGGGCGAATGCCTCGGGCGCGACAGGCGGCGAGGTGCTGGTGACCGATCCGAAGGACATGGCCGACAGCAGCGGGGACATCCGCAGCATCGGGGCCCGGGTGCGGGGAGACGTGCTCTTCCTCAGCATGACCGTGGACGGCGTGGCGGCGCCGTCGGTCGGGCAGACCCCGGAAGGGATGTCGAACCGCTATTACTACCACTGGCTCCTGGACACGGACAACAACCCGGCGACGGGGCGGAGCAACGCGGAGTATGAGGGAAACGCGACGGGCGTGACGCAGCCGATCGGCGCGGAGCGGGTGGTGATGATCGGATGGCGGGACGGCCGGCCGAATGGCGTCGAGGTGTATGATCCGCTGGACGAGGGCACGACGATCCTCGCGGACTTTCCGTTCCTGGCGAGCGGCAACAGTCTGACGGCAGTGGTCCCGCTTTCGGCGCTGGGGCTGGTGCGGGGACAGACGTTCGGTCTGGCGGCGTTCCAGGAGGGCGCGTCGGACGGTTGGGCGGTGGACTGGACGGAATCCGTGGTGCTGACTGCGGACGGGCCGCCGGGCACGGTGGCGAGGGTGGGGGATCCGGCGGACCTGGGGGACCCGAGCGGGGACATCCGCAGCATCGCGGCGTACGCCCAGGGGGACCGGGTGGTCCTGTGGATGAGCGTTCACGGCGTCGCGGCGCCGTCGGTCGAAAACACGCCGGCCGAGAAATCGAACCGTTACTACTATCACTGGCTGCTCGACACCGACAACAACCCGGCGACGGGGCGGAGCAACGCCGAGTATGAGGGGAATGCCACCGGGGTGACGCGGGCCATCGGATCCGAGCGGGTGATCATGATCGGGTGGCGCGACGGGCGTCCGAACGGGATCGAGGTGTACGATCCGTTGGATGAGGACACGGCGATTCTGACGGGGTTCCCGTTCCAGGTGGGCGGCAATTCGCTGGTGGCGGTGGTGCCGATGTCGGCGCTCGGGGTGGTGCGGGGCCAGACCGTGTCGCTGTCCGCATTTCAGGAGGGCGCTTCAGACGGATGGGCGGTGGACTGGGCGGAATCCGTGGAGTGGACGATCGACGGCCCGGACATCCCGGTGGCGGCGGTGGCGGATCCGAAGGACATGGCGGACCCGAGCGGGGACATCCGGGGCATCACAGCCCATGTGGCGGGTGGTGAGCTGCACCTGTCGATGACGGTGGATGGCGTGGCGGCGCCGTCCACGGCGAACACCGCCGAAGGGATGTCGAACCGCTATTACTATCACTGGCTGATCGACACCGACAACAACCCCGCCACGGGACGCAGCAACGCGGAGTACGAGGGGAATGCGACGGGGGTCTCCCGACCGGTCGGCACCGAACGGGTGGTGATGATCGGCTGGAGGGACGGGAAGCCGAACGGGATCGAGGTGTACGATCCGCTGGACGAGAGCACCGCGATTCTGACCGGGTTCCGGTACCATGCGGCCGGCAACACCCTGACCGCTGTGATTCCACTCGAGGCGCTGGGCGTGGCGCTTGGGCAGACGGTGTCCGTCTCGGCGTTCCAGGAGGGGGCATCGGACGGGTGGGCGGTGGATTGGATCGAATCGGCGGAACTGACGCTCACCTCCGACGAGGCGTCGATGGCCCCGGTGGCGGTGGTGGAGGATCCGGAGGACATGGGAGATGCCAACGGCGACCTGAAGAGGATCGAGGCGACCCTGGCGGGCGGGCAGCTGGTGCTGCGGATGACGGTGTACGGGACGATTCTGCCGGCGGTGGAGGACACGGCCGAAGGGATGGTGAACCGGCACTACTATCACTGGCTGCTCGACACCGACAACAATCCGGCGACGGGCCGGAGCAATGCCGAGTATGAAGGCAACGCGACCGGCGTGAGCCGGCCCGTGGGCACCGAGCGGGTGGTGATGGTGGGATGGCGCAACGGGAATTTCGACGGGCGCCAGGTGTATGACCCGCTCGATGAGGACACCGTCATCCTGAGCGGGTTCGAGGTGGAACATAGCGGTGACACCATGGAAGTGCGTCTCCCGCTGGCGGCGCTGGGCCTCTCCCTGGGCCAGACGATTGCGGTGTCAGCCTTCCAGGAGGGCGCTTCCGAAGGATGGAAGGTGGACTGGATGGAGTCGGCGGAACTGACCCTCAGTGAAGGCGGGGCCTCGGGCATCGACCTGGCGACCGTGTTCGAAGGGGACGCCTACGGATTCAGCATCCGGCTCGAGGACGAAGGGGCCCGGCAACTCGATCCGGCATCGGTCCAGGTGGCGCTGAACGGCACGGCTGTCACCTCGGAGGCGACCAAGACGGGTGGATTGACGCGGGTCACGGGCGTCCACGGGACGCTGCTTCCAGCCAACAGCACCCATACGTTGCGACTGACGGCGTCGGTCGGCGGGGAGGTGCAGTCGCGCGACTTTGTGTTCCTTGTCGGGCCGTACACGGTCCTGCCAGCGGCCGGGCGGTTGAGCACCGTCAACACGGCCCATGGCGGGTTCGTGGTGTATGTCACACAGATCTCGTCGGACCAGACAGCGGACGGGGCCCGCGAGGTGCATGGCGGCGTGGCGGAGCTGGCGGAGCGACAGTTGCGGGGCGAACTGGCCCCGGAGGGCGGGAGTCCGTACTACAACGAGGCCAATCTCGAATGGGAAGGCCCGTGGAAGGGCGATCCGACCGTCGTCGAGGGGGTGATCAACTGGTACGAACTGGCGCCGGGTGATTCGGCGAGTCTGAACTTCCCGGACGACGATCCGTTCCCGCACCAGTACGCCACCACGGCGGAGGGCCGGGTCATTGAGATCCTGACCTATCTCGAACTGTCCGCAGGCAGTCACAAGCTGGGGCTGTACAGCGAGAGCGGG
This sequence comes from Verrucomicrobiia bacterium, assembly GCA_019634625.1. Taxonomy (NCBI): domain Bacteria; kingdom Pseudomonadati; phylum Verrucomicrobiota; class Verrucomicrobiia; species Verrucomicrobiia bacterium. Next base: position 49,811 of record JAHCBA010000023.1, on the reverse strand, counting down.
CACAAGGCGACGGCGGGGCTGAGCGCGACCGGGCCGGTGCTGAGCCTGTTCGACAACTCGGAAGATCCGACGCGGGTTCCCACCTACTTCGGTCGGAATCAGTTCTTCGACGTGGTCGCCCCCGAGGCCGGGTATTATCCGATCCGGGTCCTGTGGTTCCACCGGTACCGGCGGCAGGAGCCCGGTGCGATTCTTGAGCTGTTCTCCGTGCGGGACCGGGGGCTGCACCTGCTCAACGACACAACCAATCCGTTGGCGATCCGCGCCTACCGGGCGGGCACGCTGCTGACGCCGGGTGTCGAACAACCTGAGATTCAGATCAGCCGGGAAGCCGGCGGTCTGCGGGTGGTGTGGACCGGGGCGTTGGAGGCGGCCGCGACGGTGCAGGGACCGTGGCAGGTGATCGCCCAGGAATCGCAAAGTCCGATGGTTGTGCCCACGACCGACGCGGCGCGATACCTGCGGTCCAGGCGGGATTGAGCCCGCTGCTCGGCCTTCCGCGTGAAGGCCGGTGGGGATTGACGCATGGGGCGGATTGGCGCGAGCCGGTCCGCCCCATGGTTGTTGGGAGCGTCTCGGTCTGCCGGGCGGTCGATTTCCCGGCCATGCACCGTGCGGGGCTGGACCCTGTGGTGGGCGTGTGTACGCTCCGCGACATGCACCCTCCCGCACGGGCTCGCAGTCTTGTGAGAGCTGTTGAGTGGCGGCCCGGCCTTACCGGCGAGTTCCCCGGCCAGCGGAGCGTGATGAGGGTGGGCAATCCGCCCGTGTCGATGGTCCTCTGCTGGTGCCCGCCCACACCGCCCGGCAAGCCGTTCGTCATGGGCAGTCCGCCGGATGAACCGGAGCGCGGTGCCAATGAAGAACAGCGCGCCTGGACGTTCTCCGAGGGATTCTGGCTGGCGCAATATCCCGTCAACCAGCAGCAATGGCTGGCCGTCATGGGTGAGAACCCCGGCCGGCGCGGGAAAAGGGACCTGCATCCCGTGGACAGAGTCTCGTGGAACGACGCCCAGGAGTTCTGCCAAAAGACCGGCTTGCGCCTGCCGACGGAAGCCGGGTGGGAATACGCCTGTCGGGCAGGCACGATCACGCCCTTCGGCATCGGTTCCGGCCGATGCTTGAACAGCCAGATGGCGAATTTCGACGGCAACCATCCCTGCGGCAGCGGACGCGAAGCCTTCCAGTGGCTTTATCGGGAGCGCACGATTACAGAAGGCAGCTTCCCACCGAATGCCTGGGGTCTGCACGACATGCACGGCCAGCTCTGGGAGTGGTGTGAGGATGTCTATGAGGGCGGGGCCCGCGTGCTTCGCGGCGGCTCTTGGTTCTTCGACTGCAGATACACGCGATCCGCCTTCCGCTTCGGCAGCGCCCCAATCAACCGCAACCGTGCCATCGGCTTCCGGCCCTGCCCCAGTTCCACCGGCAATCCAGTCCGGATCGAGGCCGGAGGCCGGGCTTCCGCCGCGTAGCGGCGAAGATTTCTGAAAACATGGCCTTTGCGTTCTTTCAAGTGCCGGCCGACGCCAGCCCGGAAGTGGCCGCGCCCTTGAACCCCTTTGTGCGGTCGCACCGGGTGGTGCGGGTGACCCGGCAGGGGTGTGAAGCGGGCAAGGAAGGTTCCTGGGCCTTCTGTGTGGAGTATCTGGACGGTCCCTCCGTCACGGGCCCGTTCCCTGGAGGCGGGACAGCGAAAGTTGGAATTGCTCCATCATGAGCGGCTCAGAACTCAAGCCCTTCCAGCGCATCATCGCCGACTGTCTTGCGGTCGAGAACGGCGAACTTGTCCAGCGGCACGACCATCTCAACCTCGCCGGCCTCGATTTGACCGACGCGGATCTTTCCGCCCCGTTCGAGGTACCCGAGCGCGACCTGGCAGGCATCAGCCTGGCGAGCCTGCCGCACCTCCGCTACCTGGACCTGACGGGAAACCGGCTCACCGAGCTGCCGGAGTGTGTGACCGGCTTCACCGGCCTGGTCTGGCTGGGGCTGAATTTCAACCGGATCGAGACGTTGCCGGGATCCATCGGGAACCTGACGAACCTCCAAAGGCTTTACCTGCGCGGGAACGCACTGACGAAACTGCCGGACCGCATCGGCGATCTGAGGTCGTTGGTGGAACTGGACATCACCGGCTGCGAGACAGCCAGTCTGCCGGCGGCGATGGCCCGGCTGGAGGCCTTGGAACACGTCGGTCTCGATGAGAAGTCGCTGGCTCCGGACCTTCGCGCGGTGTGGAAGGAGGAGGGATGGAAGTCCCTTCGAGAACACCTGGGACGCGCAGCGGAAGAAGTCTCCGTGACCCAGTGTGTGGGCAAGGTGGTGCTGGTGGGACCGCAGGAGAACGGCAAGACCTGTCTGCAACGCGCGCTACGGGGCGAACCGTTCCAGGCAGGGGGGGAAAGCACGGACGGCATGAGCCGGGAACGCCTGCATCTTGGCCTGACCGGGGATTTCGTGACTCTCGCGGAACGTGCGAGGAAGTCCGGGCCGCGTATGGACGTGATCGACCTCACGCTCTGGGACATGGGCGGGCAGGAGCACTACCAGCATACGCACCAGATGTTTTTCACGCCGTCGGCGCTGTACCTGGTGGTGACCATGCCGCGCCAGGGCGCCAGCGTTCAAAAGCTCCACGAATGGATCGAGCTGGTCGGGCGCCGGACGGGCGGCGACGCCACGGTGATCGTGGTTTCGACCCGCTGCAACGATAAGGACTGCCAGCCGGACAAGGCCCTGACCCTGCAAGAACTGCAATCCAGACACGGCGAGATGATCCGGGCCATGGTGGCCGTGGACAGCAGGGATGGGACGGGCATTCCGGAGATGCGCGTACTGCTGGCCACGGTGGCGCAGGAAAAGCGCAGCAAGTGCACCCACACCTGGCTCCCCGGCTGGGCGAAGGTGCTGGACGAACTGTCGAACTCGGGCGTCGCCTTTCTGCGCTGGCGGCAGATCAGCGACATCTGCGCGCGGCACGGGATCGGGGAGGCACAGGAACAGCGACAAGTCATCCGCACCGGCCACTACATTGGCGCCCTGCTTTGGCGTGAGGATATTCCCGCTGGCGAAGACGTGGTGATCCTGAATCCCGACTGGCTGTGCCGGGCCGTGGCGCGGCTGGTGGACGACGAGCACACCCGGCTGGCCCACGGCCTGGTGGACATCCTCAAGCTGGAACGTGTGTGGCGTGGGCCAGGACGCGACAACACCCCGGGTTACGAACCGGACACGTACGAGGCGTTGATCGAACTCATGGAGATCAACGAACTGGCTTATCGCCCCCGGATGGCAGGCGCGAAGACTGGCCAGGGGCATCAGCTTCTGGTGACCCAGATGGTCGAGGACAGGCCCAGGCACGACGTGGACACGACCTGGACGGACATCAGCCCTCCGAACGGAGCCGAGGCGGTGCGAGTCATCGCGTTTCGCAAGGTTGGCAGCATCGGCTACGAGGAAGTGCCGGACATCATCTACCTGCTCATTTTCCGGCTGCGGGAGTTCTCGCTGGGCCGGGCCGACTACAACAAGGCGCTGCACTGGCAGCGCGGCCTGCTGGTCACGGACGACTACGGAAGCGCCGGGAAGATCGAACTCGATGGTCCCCTGCTACGCATCACCGTCCGTCATCGGCTGGGAGACGGGTTGATGCACTCCATCGTCCACCGCATCGGCGTTCGTGGCGATGGGTACTGGAGCGGGCTGGGCCTGGAGAAAGTGGAGTTTGTGCCGTGTGGGCGGGTTTGCGCGGTGGGCAAACCAGATTCAGGGCTGATTTCAATGGAGGACTGCGCGGAAGCGGACCGTGCCGGCAACCGGTCTGTCCGCTGCGAAACGTGCAAGAAGTACGTCTCGATCCGGGAGTTGCTCAGTCTGCGCGCCGTCGTGCCGCCCGTCCTGGAAGCGTTGACCACGCGAGTGGCCGAGATGGAAGCGAACCTGGCTGCCGTCATTCGCGAGGAAGGCGCTGCCACGCGGGAGGATATTGCCAGCTTGAGGGAGGTCATCCAGATGCAGGGGGACGGCATCCTGGACGCCTTCACCAGCGAATGGAAAGACGGTCCGCGGCTCTTCAGCGTGATTCCCGTACCGGGTGAGAAGGGAGAAGTCTGGTGGAGGCCGAACCTGGAAAGGTGGACGCACATGACGTTCCGCATGACTGTCTGGTGCGAGGCGAGCCGAAGGCCGGTTCCTCTGTTCAGGGAACTGAAGGATCAGAAGGACGAGGGCAGGGGCTTCAAGGGCAGCGAGACGATCACACTCCCGGGCGAGTGGCTGCAAGGCGTGCGCCGGGCGCTCACGTGGGGCAGTTGGGCCACGCTGGCTCTGACTGCTGGCGGTGCGGGCGCCATCGGAGGGCTGGTGACAGCCGCCGGCGGCCTGATTGAACCGCAGGACGCCAGGAATCTGGCCGCGGAGGTCTCCCGACAACGGGGGGTCATCAAGGAAGTCGCCGCCGCCATCCCGGACCACTCCAGGCGTCTTCTGCTGGATCGAAAGGGCGCACTGGAAGCAACCCAGCCGGAGATGTTCGGGAGCACAGGCAGCCTGGGCTTTGGCAAACTGGTGGAAGAGGACTTGAAGCTGATCCGTTTTCTGCGCGAGGAGTTCAAGAGGAAGGACCCGGCCTGGGGCGGCCTCCGGCCGCGGAATGATGGGAAGTTCGGCCGCATCTGGGCGCATCCGAAGGCATGAACCGCAGCGGCACTGTTCTCCTGGGTGGGAGGTGGCGGTCAGAGGGGGACGCTAGTCGTGCTTGGAGGGTGAGCGGTGAGCAGCAGGGCTCCCGGATTGGTGTCCGACGGATCGGGTTCGGGCATGGGCGAGTCTGCCGGTGACTCGCGGATTTGGAGACCTCGCTTGAAATCGGAGGCGTGCCTGTGCGCGGGGTTTTTGGGCGATTCCGAGGGGTGGGAGTGAAAACAAGCACTCCACCCAATTTCTGCGACCCCTGGCGGGGTCGTGAACGATGGGGGGTATTTGTTCCGGGGGTCGAACCCGCGGAGCGGGGTTCGACCCCCGGCTAATGGCTGGAAACCCTCCGGGTTTCTTCGAGCGGCGTCCGCGCGGGAGAAATGGCCAGACTCCACGCTGAAGCGTGGACACCGAACGGGCGGGGCGGGGCGGGGAGGTGGGGGGCAGAGGGCGGGTCGGAGTGGGTTGGGTGTGCACGGATTGGCGTGGCGGGTGGTTTGGGAGGCTCACGCTGAAGCGTGTACACCGAACGGGCGGGGCGGGGCGGGGTATGAGGGCACAGGGTTGGTCCGTGTTGGTTGGTGTGCACGGTTACGGATTCAAACCCGACGATGAAAACGGCGCGGAGGGGGGAACCCTCCGCGCCGTGCGCGGGAAGCGGAGCCGGCTTCGGGTTACTGTCGGAGCCGGTAGAACTGGCCGGCCCCGGTGGGGGTGAGGGTGGCCGAGGTGCCGGTGACGCCGGCGACGGGGGTCCAGGTGCCGCCGAGGGCGCCGGTGGATTCGAGGGTGAAGCCGTTGCCGGTCCAGGTGAGGGTCAGGGTGCCGTTGGCGTTGACCGTGAGGGCGATTTCCGGGGCGGTGGGCGGGGGCGGGGTGCTGCCGCCACCGCTGCCCGAGGCGGCGGAGGGGATTCCGAAGGCGGAAGGTCCGCCGAGGATGGCCACCTCGTCGTCGGTCAGGGCGCCTTCGCGGATCTGGATGGCATTGACGAAGGCCTCGGTGCGTTCGTTGTCGTCGCCGTCGCCGAAGAGGAAGATCTCCGGAGGCAGTCCGTAACGTCCGTCGAGGGTGCCGCCGTCGCCGGTGACGTCCTCGCGGTGCTTGTACCCGTTGATGAACTTGGCGAGGCGGGGCGGGTTGGCGGCGATGTCGGCGACGAAGACGACGCGGGCCCATTCGCCCTGGCGATGGGAGCGTTCGGCTGGGAGGCCGTCGTAGATCGAGCAGCAGCCCTTGCCGTAGGAACCGTCGCTGGCGCGCCAGAAGAGGTCGCCGTCGGTGGGGTTGTCGAAGTCATGGGTCTGGAGGAGACCGCCGAAGCCCTGACCTTCGGGACCCCAGAGGAGATCGAGGATGAGGGTCCACTGGTTGGCCTTCTGACCGCCGCCGTTGGGGGGAACGAGATGTTCCATGCGGAGGCCGATCCTGCTGAAGACCTCGCGGGGTTCGCCCGGGGTGTAGGGGATGTGGATCACGCGGGCGGGCATGCCGTTGATGTTGGGGATGCCGAGCGCGGTGGTGGTGCCGAAGGCGTAGCGGCTGGCGAGGGCGTTGTCGATGTAGCGCAGGTCGCGGCCGACGGTGGCGGCGAGGTTGCCCTGGTCGAAGTTCCATTCGCCCTTGACCGGGTTGGGCGTGGGGATGCCGGAGGCGCTGGGGCCGCCAAGGGCGATGACTTCGTCATCGGAGAGGGCGCGGGCCTGGATCTGGATCGAATTGACGAAGGCCTCGGTGCGTTCGTTGTCGTCGCCGTCGCCGAAGAGGAAGACCTGGGAGGGCAGGCCGTAGCGTCCGTCGAAGGTCCCGCCGTCGCCGGTGAGATCCTCGCGGTGTTTGTACCCGTTGATGAACTTGGCGAGGCGGGGGGGATTGGCGGTGAGGTCGGCGACGAAGACGACGCGGGCCCATTCGCCCTGGCGATGGGAGCGTTCGGCGGGGAGTCCGTCGTAGATGGAGCAGCAGCCCTTGCCGTAGGAGCCGTCGCTGGCGCGCCAGAAGAGGTCGCCGTCGGTGGGGTTGTCGAAGTCGTGGGTCTGGAGGAGACCGCCGAAGCCCTGACCTTCGGGACCCCAGAGGACATCCATGACGAGGGTCCACTGATTGAGTTTCTGACCGCCGGCGTTGGCGCCGAGGCCATGGTGCATGCGGAGGCCGATCTTGCTGAAGACGTCGCGGGGTTCGCCCGGGGTGTAGGGGATGTGGATGACGCGGGCGGGACGGCCGGCGATGTCGGGGATGCCGAGGGCGGTGGTGGTGCCGAAGGCGTAGCGATTGGCGAGGGACGAGTCGATGTATTCGAGGTCGTTGCCGACGGTGGCGGCGAGGTTGCCGGCTTCGAAGTCCCACTGGGCATAGGGGATCGGGATGCCGTTGGCGGAGGCGCCCCCGAGGGCCGCGACCTCCTCGTCGCTCATGATGCCTTCGCGGATCTGGATGGCATTGACGAAGGCCTCGGTGCGTTCGTTGTCGTCGCCGTCGCCGAAGAGGAAGACCTCTGGGGGCAGACCGTAGCGTCCGTCGAGGGTGCCGCCGTCGCCGGTGAGGTCTTCGCGGTGTTTGTAGCCGTTGATGAATTTGGCGAGGCGCGGGGGGTTGGCGGTGAGATCGACGACGAAGACGACACGGGCCCATTCGCCCTGGCGATGGGAGCGCTCGGCCGGGAGTCCGTCGTAGATGGAGCAGCAGCCCTTGCCGTAGGAGCCGTCGCTGGCGCGCCAGAAGAGGTCACCGTCGGTGGGGTTGTCGAAGTCGTGGGTCTGGAGGAGACCGCCGAAGCCCTGACCTTCGGGGCCCCAGAGGACATCCATGATGAGGGTCCACTGGTTGACCTTCTGGCCGCCGCCGTTGGGGGTGATGGTGTGCTGCATGCGGAGGCCGATTTTGCTGAAGACCTCGCGGGGTTCGCCCGGGGTGTAGGGGATGTGGAGGACGCGGGCGGGTTGACCGTCGATGGCGGGAATGCCGAGGGCGGCGGTGGTGCCGAAGGCGTAACGGCTGGCGAGGGAGGCGTCGATGTACTGGAGGTCGCGGCCAATGACGGCGGCGAGATTCCCCTGGGAGAAGTTCCAGTAGCCCTTGACGGCGTTGGCGAGGTTGCCGGCGGCGGCCCTGCCGGTGGTGAAGGTGTACTCACGGATGACCGGGGTTCCGGCGCTGTCGGTGAGGGAGAGGCGCAGCGTCTGGTCGGCGAGCGGTTCGAGGGCCGTGGCCGGGCGGAACTCGATGGTGGTCACGGCGCCCTGTTTGGAGACGGCACCCTCGGGGAGGGTGAGGGTCTGGCCGTTGAGGGCGACCTGAATGGAAGCGGCGTTGACCGTGGGGCCGGTCTCGGTGAGTTGGAGCCGGACGGTGGGGGCCGTGCTGACGTTGGCCTCGCCGGGGGCGGGGCTGGCCGCGCTGAGGTAGGGGGCGGCCTGGTAACCGGCGGCGCGGGCGCGATAGGAGCGGACGTGACCGGGGGTGGATCGGTCGTTGATGAGGATGATTTCGCCGGTGGGCGTTTCGAGCCAGAACTCGATGTGGGCGCCGCCGACGCCTTCTCCCCAGAGACCGCGGACGGGGTAGATGCCGGCCTGTTCGATGATGAAGGTGCCGCGGACGGTGCCGATGGGGGTATCGAGGAGGCGGAGGGCGGTGACGTCGCGGGGATTGTCGCCGATCGTCAGGCGGAAGTTGTCATCGCTGACGGCTCCGAAGGTGTAGGCGCCGGGAGCGAGATCGAGGTAACCGATGATCTCCATGGCGATGTAGTCGTAGGTGCCCAGGAGCCCGGGGATGCCGGGGATGAAATCGTCGGGGTGGCCGGTGGCACTATTGACGAGGCCGGCGTCGAAGCCGTCCTGCTCGAAGTTGATGACGTCCACGAGGAAGCTGCCGTCCCCGACGCCGAGGGAGATGTCGGCGATATTCTCGCCGTATTCGCCGGCGAGCTGACGTTCGACGCGGTCGGCGGTATTGCCGCCCGGGGGTGCGGATTCGAGCTGGTGAACGCGGACGGTAAAGCCGCTCTGGGCGGTGGCGACGGTGGCGGCGGGGACGGCGAAGGCGGCGGGGATCACGGGGGCGCTGACCACGGTGAAGGCGTACCGGAGGGTTTTGTCGCCGTAGGTGAGCTGGACTTCGTGGGTTGAGCCTGGGGCGAGGGTGCCGGGGGGATCGTAGGTGACCGTGGTCACGGCACCGGCGGTGGCGACGGTGGGCTGGACGGTGGCGCCGTTGAACTGAAGGGCGACGGAGGCGCCGGCGAGGTCCTGGAGCTGGATTTCGACCCGGGCATCGGGGCGGACGGTGGCGCCGAGGGGCAGGGCGGAGAGCACGTGGGCCCCGCTGACGGTGGTGGTGGTGATGGAGAGGTCGTCGATCCAGTGGTTGTCGCGGAGGGCGGCGGTCAGCTCGGCGGTGCCGGCGCCGAAGCCGAAGTTTCCGGCGATGGGGGCATAGGGGATGGGGAAGTTGTCGTACACCTTCACCCCGTTGTAGGTCACATCGAGGGTGCCATCGGGATCGAGGCGGATTTCGACGGGGACGAAGGTGGGGGTCTGGTTGTTGGGGGAGCCGGTGCGGAGGCCGTTGAAGCGCTGGGCGGCGACGCGTTGATTTCCGATGCGGATGATGATGCCGGGGGCGTCGCCGAGCTGGTTCCCTTCCGCTTCGAATCCGGCGAGGTTGTCGATGGTATCGAAGGAGATGACGAGGCCCTGGCTGCCGCCGCCGCTTTCGCGGAAGGGGGAGGTGCGATCCTCGATGTCGTTGGCCAGGACAAAGCTGAAGCCCTGGGCGCCCTGTTCGGTGCCGCCATGGATGCTGGCGCGGAAGGTGGCGACGAAGGAGGCGACCTTGGCGCCGCCATCGATCTCGGGGAAGACGTAGGAGCCGTGCATCGGGAGGCTGGCCTCTCCGTCGATGAGTTCCTGGAGGTCCTGGAGCTTGAGGATGCCGTTGTCGATCTTGGCGCGGCCGAGGGGCGTTCCGCCCGGGTCACTGGAGAAATTGGCGGTGAGGGTGCCGGCCCGGACTGGGACGAGCAGGGTGGCGAGGGCCAGGATGCCGGTGACGACCGAGGCGACCACGGATCGCGCCGTGGTCTTCGGTCGGCACGGATCCATGGTCGATCCGGGCGGTTTGTGGGAGGGGATTTGCATGGGATTGGTGGAGAGGATTGGTTGGGTTGCTATGCGGAGGGTAGGGCGATTTCCCTGGAGACCCGACGTTCCAAGGCATCCCGCACGGATGGCCAAAGGGGCCATGGTCCGTGGAGGGAAGGAGACTGGGCCAGTAGATCCGTTTGGGGAAATCGTGACTCTGGTTAATCGAATCCCCGGGGTCGCGCCAAGCGGAAAATCCCGATTGGGAATGGTCGGGGCGGTGGGTTTGCGAGTCGAGGGACGGGATCTGCGACCCCTGGCGGGGTCGTGTGCGGGGTGGGACTTTTGCCCGGGGGTCGAACCCGCGGAGCCGGGCTCGACCCCCGGCTAATCTCTGGAAACCCTCCGGGTTTCTGGGGCGGGATCGAAGGTGAAGCTCCCAGGAACTCTGGGATCGCTTGCAGGTCCGCGGTGACCCGTCATGGTGCGCCCAACCCGTTCGCATGCGGAATGGGAGGTCCGAACCGGATCGAACCCATCGGGGCGGCCATGAGGCGATGCTGAAACGGTGTGTCTGCGAGTCGAGGACCGAGGACGAGGACGAGTACCGCCCTTCGGGCTGAGTACGAGGACGGAAGAGGGGAGAAAGGGTGTGGAGCCATGGATTGAGGACCTCCGAAATTGCGGGCGGGGGTTATCGGGGCGCGGACAGTCATGTCCGCGGGGTGCGGTTTGGAGGTGGGAAGAGCGGACAGGGCTGTCCGCGCTCCTGCAATGGGGCGGGGAGCAATCGGTTGAGGACTCGCGGAGCTCGTCCCTCCGATTCGCTGCCTCGTCACCCACAACTCGGGGATGCACCGTTCGCAGCAGACCTCGTAATCGGCCCCCCAGTTCCCATGCGGAACGGGAGGTCCGAACAGGATCGAACCGATTGGGGCGGCATGAGGCGATGCTGAAATGGTGTGCCTGCGAGTCGAGGACCGAGGACGAGGACGAGTACCGCCCTTCGGGCTGGGTACGAGGAACGAGGGGGGAGAAAAGGTGTGGAGCCATGGGTTGAGGACCTCCGAAATTGCGGGCGGGGGTGATCGGGGCGCGGACAGCCCTGTCCGCGGGGTGCGGTTTGGAGGTGGGAAGAGCGGACAGGGCTGTCCGCGCTCCTGCATGGGGCGGGAAGCCATGGGATGAGGACTCGCGGAGCTCGTCCCTCCGGGAGGGGGGGGCTTTACCCGCGGATCGGGGATGCAGCGGTTGGGGAGATTCGCCTTTTCCTGGCGGCGTCCGGGGGCCTTGCATAGGGAAGTGATTGCCCGAGTTGCCCTGGATTTTGCGGTGCGGAAGGAGTTCGACTACGTGGTGCCGGAGGAGTGGGCGGACCGGGTGGAGGTGGGGCGCCGGGTGAAGGTGCCCTTCGGGCATCGGGAGGTGCTGGGGAGTGTGGTGGCGCTGGTGACGACGTCCCCGCACACGAATCTGCGGCCCATTTCGAAGGTGCTGGGGCGGCAGGCGGCGATGTCGGAGTCGGTCATCGGGCTGGCCCGCTGGATGGCGGAGTACTATTGCTGCCCGTTCGAGGTGGCGCTGAAGAGTGTGTTGCCGGAGGCGGTGCGGCGGGAGGAGCCGGGCTGGCGGGAGCGGTTGCAGGTGCGGGTGCTGCCGGTGTCGGGGCCGGTTCCGGAATTGACGGCACGGCAGCGGGAGATTTTGAGCGTGGTGGAGGAGTGGCGGGAACTGCCGTTGAGCGAGCTGCTGCGGCTGGCGGAGACCACGGCGGAGACGGTGCGGCGGCTGGAGGACAAGGGTCTGGTGCAGATCCGGAGCGAGGTTTCGGAGCGGGACCCGTACGGGGCGGAGGAGATTCTGCCGACGCAGGAGCTGGCGTTGAACGCGGGGCAGGAGGGGGCGTTGAAGGAGGTGGCGGAGGCGATCGGGAAGGTGCCGGCCGGGGGTGGGGGGGAGACGGCGGCGGGGGGGGTGGCGGCACCGGTGTTTCTGCTGCACGGCGTGACGGGTTCGGGGAAGACGGAGGTGTATTTGCAGGCGATCGGGCGGGCGTTGGAGCGGGGTTTGGGGGCGATCGTGCTGGTGCCGGAGATCGCGTTGACGCCGCAGACGGTGGAACGGTTCAAGGCGCGGTTTCATCACGGGCCGCAGCGGACCCTGGTGGCGGTGCTGCACAGTCATTTGTCGGCGGGCGAGCGTCACGACGAGTGGCACAAGATCCGGGACGGGCGGGCGCGGATTGCGATCGGGGCACGGTCGGCGGTGTTCGCGCCGGTGGAACCGCTGGGGCTGATCGTGGTGGATGAGGAGCACGAGCCTTCGTACAAGCAGGAGGAGGCGCCGCGGTATCATGCGCGGGATGTGGCGGTGATGCGGGGTCGTCGGGAGGGGGCGGTGGTGGTGCTGGGATCGGCGACGCCGTCGATGGAGAGCTACTACAACGCGCGCCGGGGGAAGTACCGGCTGCTGGAGCTGCCGGTGCGGGCGGACGAGGCGCGGATGCCGGTGGTGCGGGTGGTGGACATGCGGACGGAATCACGGAAGGCGAAGGGGCCGCCGGTGTTTTCGCATGCGCTGCACGAGGCGATCCTGCAGCGGCTGGAGCGGCGGGAGCAGGTGATGTTGTTCCTGAACCGGCGCGGCTATTCGACCTCGTTGCAGTGTCCGAAGTGCGGGTATGTCGCGGGCTGCCCGAATTGTTCGGTGGCATTGACCTACCACCGTCAGCGGCAGCGGCTGTGTTGTCATGTGTGCGGGCACGAGGAGGAGGCGCCGAAGGCGTGTCCGGAGGCGGCGTGCCGGAACCCGGCGATCCGGTATGCGGGGTTGGGGACGGAACGGCTGGAGGACGCGCTGGCCGGGGCGTTTCCGCAGGCGCGGATCGGGCGGATGGATTCGGACACGTTGAAGCGGAAGGAGGATTACCGGCGGGTGCTGACGGCGTTTCGGGTGGGGAAGATCGATATTCTGGTGGGGACACAGATGATCGCGAAGGGGCTGCATTTTCCGAATGTGACGCTGGTGGGGATTGTGCATGCGGATCTGGGGTTGCATCTGCCGGATTTCCGGGCGGGCGAGCGGACGTTTCAGTTGCTGACGCAGGTGGCGGGGCGGGCGGGGCGCGGGGATGTGGAGGGGGAAGTCTTCGTGCAGGCGTTCACGCCGTATCATCCGGCGATCCAGTTTGCGCGGCAGCACGACTACGTGGGGTTCTACGAGCAGGAGATCGAGTTCCGGGAGCAGTTGCGGTATCCGCCGGTGGCGCGGGCGGCGCTGCTGACGTTGCGGGGCCGGAATGAGGAGAAGGTGCGGTGGTGCGCCGAGCAGGTGGGGCGGGTGGTGAGCGAGGGGTTGTCGGATCTTGGGGACCTGATTGTGGCGGGTCCGGCGCCGGCGCCGCTGCTCAAGGCGGAGACGTTCTACCGGTACCAGGTGATGCTGCGGACGCGCACGATGGCGCGGTTGACGGCGTTGTGGCCGTCGTGCCGCGAGCGGTTCGAGCTGCCGGACGACATCCGGCTGACGCTGGATGTCGATCCGGTGGATTTGATGTGAGAGGGGCGAGTGAGGCGGACAGGGCTGTCCGCGCTCCTGGGTGAATGAGGTGAGCGGGGCTTGTGCTTGCTTTGGGGGAAGGAGGCGGACAGGGCTGTCCGCGCTCCTGGGTGAATGAGGTGGACGGGGCTGTGCGCGCTGCGGGCGGACAGTTATTCGTCGAGTTCGAGGATGCGGTAGAAGCGGGAGGCGCCGAGGCGTGGGAGGGATTGGGTGACAGTCGGGGTGCTGGCGGTGACGGGCGGTTGGGAGGCGACCCAGGGACCGAGGATGGAGGCGCTTTCCTGGACGCGGTAGGTGCGTCCCAGGGTGCCGGACCAAGTGAGGGTCAACTGGGTGTCGGAATCGAGCCGGAGATGGTCGATGCGGACCGTGGGTGTGGGGCCGGCCAGAACCCGGACGGTGAAGCTGCGCTGGTGGCCGCGGGGTGGCAGTCCGTCGTCGGCGACCAGCACGGTGATGGCGTGCACACCGGCCTGGTGGGGCAGGGGTGTCCAGGTGAACTGCCCGGTGGCCGGATGGATGACGGCGCCGAAGGGGGCGGTGTCCGTGAGTTCGAAGACCAGACGCTGGTCCGGATCGGGATCCGTGGCCGTCGCGACGAAGGTCAGGGTGTGTCCGAGGGCGAGTTCGCGGTCGGGGAGGGGATTGAGGGTGGGGGCGCGATTGGGTTGGCTGGCGGTGCCCGGGGTGGGGGTGGAGAGGGGGCCGCGGGTGAGGGGATCGGATTCGGAGACGATGCCGAAGGACCGGTCGGCGGCGGTCACGGAATAGTCGAGGAAGTCCACGACGGCCGGGGCGCCGAGTTGTTCGCGGACGAGGGCGATGATGCCGGAGGGGTAGGGCGGGGTGAACGAGGCGTGCCAGGAATCGGGCGTGGATTCGGAGGGTTCGCCATCGGCCCAGACGAGGCGGAACGAGCGGGCCTCGAGGGGGGCGGGGGTGGGGAAGGCCCACCGGGTGAGGCGGGAGAGGTCATCGGTGAGCCACCAACCGGCGAGGTCGGCGGGTTCCGGGCCGGCATTGAGGAGTTCGATCCAGGGATCGCGGTCGCCCTGGGGATCGGCGAGGCCGGTGGTGTTGCGGGGGAGGACCTCGGAGATCCAGACGTCGGGGAAGGGCTGCAGGGTGGCCCTGAGGGAATTGGCGTAGCCGGGGGTGGCGGAGTCTCGACGGACTTCGAGGAGTTCGACCCTGGCGCCCCAGACGATGTCGGAGCTGGTGGCATTGACCTGGTGGACTTCGACGGCGAGGACGTTGTGGCCGGCGACGAGGCCGGTGGCGGGGACGGTGAAGGGGCCTTCGAGGACGGCGTTGTCCACGGTGCGATTGGCGGGCGTGGTGTCGGTGATCGTGCCACCGGGCATGCCGAGGCGGAACAGTTCCCGGCCGTTGAGGTGGAGGACGAAGCCGTCATCGACGATGGAGGAGAACCGGAGGAGGGCGCCGTCGGGATTGCCGGCGAAGGGGAAGCTGGTGCGGAAGTAATAGGTCATGCGCCCCTCGGTGCGGACGAGGGGCGTGTTCTTGGGGGCGGGCAGGGGCGATTCCTCGACGTAGAGGAGGGCGCGGCCGGCGGGCCAGGCCGCGTCGTCGAAGTCCGGTTCGCGCCAGGCCGCGGGGGCGGGTCCGTCCTGGCGGTAGCGCCAGAGGTTGGTGAGGGCGACGATCTCGACGGGGGTGTTGGTGGTGGTGCCGATCTGGGCGGCCCAATTGGCGACGCGGCGACCGTCCTGGCGGGCGTCGAGGCGCTGGAGGGAGGCTCCGGTGGCGTTGGCGGCGACGGGCCAGGGGGCGGTTCGGAGGAAGGACAGTTCATCGACGGTTTCCCATCCGCCCGGGATCGGGCGCCGGAGCCGGACCGACTGGGGGCCGGCATCGGTGAAGGAGAGGGTGGCGGGACCGACCACGGTGGCCTGCGGGCCGTGGGCCAGACGGAAGGCGGCGGGATCGCGGGCGACGACGAGGTAGCCGTTGGTGGCGAGGGTGGTGCCGGCGGGGAAGGTGAAGTCGAGTCCGGAGAGGTGCCACCCGGCGAGGGGCCATGGCGTTAGGGACGAAGGATTGTGGAGTTCGATGAACTCGGTGCGGGGTGCGGCGGGAGCATGCATCACCTCGTTGATGGCGACCCGGACGCGGGGGTGCACGCGGAGGGTGAAGGTGCGGGTGGCGGTGCCGGCCTCTGGGGCGTTGTCGGTGACCCGCACGGTGAGGGTGAGTTCGGCGGCGCCGTGATCCTCCGGGATGCGCCAGGTGAAGCGGCCGGAGTCCGGGTCGATGGAGGCGTCGTCCGGCGCACCGGGGTCGAGAGTGAAGGTGAGTTGCTGCGGGGGCAGGTCGGTGTCGTTGGCGCGGGCGACGAAGGTGACGAGGTCCCCTTCGAGGGCTTCGAGATCGGGAAGGGTTGCGAGGGAGGGAGGTTCGTTGTCCTCGAGGACGGCGATGGAGAACGTGAGGGTCCCCACCGGGCCGCCGCCGGCCTGGAGGG
This sequence comes from Verrucomicrobiia bacterium, assembly GCA_019634625.1. Taxonomy (NCBI): domain Bacteria; kingdom Pseudomonadati; phylum Verrucomicrobiota; class Verrucomicrobiia; species Verrucomicrobiia bacterium. Next base: position 33,980 of record JAHCBA010000023.1, on the reverse strand, counting down.
CACTGACGGTGATGGAGAACAGGCCGGGTCCATCGGCCTCGGCCGGGGTCCAGGTGAAGCGGCCGGTCAGCGGATCGAGGGCGCTGCCGGGCGGGCCGCTGTCGAGGCGGTAGGTCACCGACCGGGGCGGAGTATCCGGGTCGCGGGCGACGAGGACGAGGGTGAAGGGAGTGCCTTCGAGGACGGACTGAAGGCCGACGGGTTCGAACTCGGGGGCATCGTCCACCTCGTTCACCGTCACCTGGAACGTCCGGGTGGCGGAGAGTGGGGGTATGCCGGAGTCGGTGACGCGGACGGTGATGGGGTAGGTGCCGGGGCCCTGGGCTTCGGTGGGGGTCCAGAGGAAGGCGCCGAGTTGGGGATGGATCGAGGCGCCCTCCGGGGCTCCGGGATCGAGGGTGAAGGTGAGGCCCTGGGGTGGGAGATCGGGATCGGACGCGAGGACCTCGAAGGCGAGGGTGGTGCGTTCATCGACGGTGCGGTCCGGGAGAGGTTCCAGCGAGGGCGGCAGGTTCACTTCGAGGACGGTGAGGGTGACGGTGCGGCTGGCGGCGCGCGGGGGCAGACCGTTGTCGGTGACCCGGAACGAGAAGGTGTAGAGGCCGGGTCCGTCGGCCTCGGTGGTGAGCCAGTCGAAGGCGCCGGTCACGGGATCCAGCGTGGCACCCGGCGGGGCGCCAACCATGGAGAAGCGGAGCTGCTGACCGGCGTCGGGGTCGGAAGCGACGAGCTGGAAGGCGATGCGGGTTCCTTCGCTGGCCGTTTGGTCGGGGACGGGTTGGAGGATGGGCGGTTGATTGGCGGTGGCGAAGGCGTTGAGGCCGCCCGGGGTGGGGAAGTCCATGAAGACGAACGGGGGCGGGGCGCCATCGGGGAAGCGGCCCTGGGAGACGTTGGGGGACTGGGGGCCGAAGGTGACTGCATCGACGGGGGAACCGTCGGGGGCGAAGAGGCCGATGGCTTCGCCGTCGGCGGCCAGGCTGAAGTTGACGTGGAGCTGGCCGGGGACGGTTTGTTCGGGTTGACCGTCGGCCCAGACGAGGAGGAAGCCGCCGGGCGGGATGACGGTGCCGTTGGGGATGCGGAAGCGGGTTGGGTTGGCGAGGTTGTCGGTGAGGGTGTAGGCGGAGAGATCGGCGGGGGTGACGCCCGCGTTGTAGAGTTCGAACCAGTCGTCGGCCTGGCCGTCGGCGGGATCGAGGAAGGCGCCCTGGTTGGAGGCCAGCCACTCATTGATGAAGACCCCGGTGGCGGGGGCGCCGAGGGTGTTGGGGGCGCCCGGGGTGGGGCGGTGGAAGAGGCGGTGCCCGAGGGGATCGCCGTCGGGGAACGAGCCCCAGGACATCCCGGGAGGCAGGTCGGAATAGTCGAGGTGATCGAGGACGGCCGGGTTGCCGTTCTGGAGGCGGACCAGGGCGATGGAACCGCGGTTGGGCGGGAGGTGGAAGGAGGTGCGGGGTTGAGCGGGTGTGGAAGCGGCGGACTGACCGTCGCAGCGGACGACGAGGAATCCGCCCGGGGCGAGTGTGGTTCCCGGGGGGAAGGACCACTCGGTCAGGTTCGAGTAGGAGGACGCGAGATGGAGGCTGGAGAGATCGACCGACTGGGTGCCGAAGTTGTGAAGTTCGACCCAGGGGGCGGGCGGATCGGTCGGGGGCTGGCCGGGGGCTGATTCGGCGAGGAGTTCATTGAGGCGGACGGTGGGGAAGGGCTCGAGGGTGGCGCGAACGGAATTGGCGCGGCCGGGGGTGGCGAGGGTGGCATCGGTGGGGGCGGCGGCGGCCCAGTTGGCGGGGAGGCGGTTGTCCTGGAGGGGATCGATCAACTGGAGCGAGGGACCCTGGCCGCGGGCCTGGGTGGGCCACGGGGGCCGGTCGCTGTAGCGCACCTCGTCGATGACCCGGTCGAGGTCGGGGGTGGGACCGGGTTGGATGAGGCGGAGGCGTTCGCCGCTGTTGTCGAGCCGGCTGGGGAAGACCCCGGCGGGGACGACGGCATTGCCATAGGTGGCGCGGAAGGCGGCGGCGTCGGAGACCAGGATGAGGAAGGCGCCTGGCTGGATGAGGGAACCGGGCGGGAAGGTGAATCCTGTGCCGGTGATCCGCCAGCCCGAGAGGTCGAAGGCGGCGGTGGGCGAGACGTTATGGAGTTCGAGGAACTCGGCGTCGTTGCCGGGCGGGGCGTACTGGATTTCGTTGAGGACGATCAACCCCTCCGGACTCGGGAGGGGCCCGGTGTAGCGGACGGTGCGCGTGGCGGTCGCGCCGGGGACGGGTTGGCCCAGGCGGTCGAGTCCGACCAGTTCGAGTTGATTGGTGGCGGCGGCGAGGGGCAGCGAGAGGGTCCAGGCGGTGAGGGACGTCCAGGTGACCGGGAACGGCATGCCATTGACGGCGATCCGGTCGATGGCGATGGGGGCGGTGCCGGAGAGGGTGGCGAGATTGCGGTCGGTGGTGGTGGTGGTGGCGGACGGGGTGGTGACGGCGAAGGCTGGGGCATCGACGGCGGCGAGGCGTTGAATGAGATCCTGACGGCGCTGGGCGACGTAGTTCTTGATCGCTTCGGTGCCTTCGAGGCGGAAGCCGTTGTCCGAAAGCGCGCGGTAGCGACCGTCGAGGACGGGGCCGATGGCATCGGCGCGGAGGGGTCCGTGGACGGCATCCTGGAAGGCGCGCCAATAGACGCGGCGGAAGGCCGGGGTATCCCAGAGACGGCGGATGGTGGGGTCGTGGGTGCCGAAGGGATCGCCGACCGGGCCGTCACTGCCGGAGCCGAGGACGAAGTCGATGTCCCAGGGGATCATCTGCCAGCGTCCGCCGATGGGGAGGTAGATGTAGGCGTTCTTGCCGCGGTTATAGCCGTAGGCGTCCCAGTTCCCGACGATTCTCTGGAGGGCGATGACGCGCATCCAGGTGTCGATATCGACCTGGCTTTCGACGCGGGCGACGAAGTCGGGTCCGGTGCCATTGACGGCCTCGACGAGGTTGAAGAAGTGGGTGTAGTCATTGGCGGAATCGGCGACGGCGCGTTTGCGCCAGGCCCAGCGGTAGCGGGCGAGTTTGAGCTGGTTGTTGAGGGTGGTGAAGCGCTGGAGGGTGGCGTCGCGGGAGAAGACGAAGCTGTTTCCCTGATCGGTGAACTCGAACCAGTCCTCGACCTTGAGGAGGGTGCCATCCTGTCCGTCGGGGAATCGGCGGTCCACGTAGTGACCGTTGGGTTCCTCGGTGTCCTCGTAGAGGCCCTTGAAGGAGCCGTTTTCGTAGAAGCGGACGTGACGGCGGTGGAGGGCCGGGGCGCCGAGCTGGCGGCCGATCCAGAAGGCGGCCTGTTCGCGCTGGCCGCTGGGGTCGCTGCCGAGATTGCCGAGGGTCACCACCGCCACGTCGCGGGCACCGAGGAGGCGGTCGTCGTTGGGGAAGGCGAAGAGGTAGTCGCCTCCGACGGAGCCGCCGTGCCAGGGGCTGCCTTTGGCGCGCATCCCGGCGTTGTAGATCACGCGGTCGTCGCCGTACACGAACGTGCAGTCGAGGTTGTCGTTGGCGAGGCTTTCGCGGGAGCGGAGGCGGTCGAAGTCGGCGCGGCGCTGCCAGAAGCGGTAGGTGCCGAGGTTGCCGAAGGGCGTTTCCTCGCCCCAGCGGATGAGGGCTTCGCGAACCGGGGCGTCGTCGGGGAACCGGGCGAGGGCGGGTTGGGGATGGCGATCGTCGGCCTCGATGCGGAAGGCGACCAGGGTGCCGGCGGAGCGGCCGGAGATGGTGGCGGAATAGACGCCATCGCCGGCCACCGCATCGCCGCCCTGCCCGTCGTCGCGCATGGGCAGGGTGGAGAGGGTGTTGTTGGGGTCGATGCGGAAGCGGAGGGAGACGGAACCGATGCCATCGGGGTCGGAGACCCGGGCGGAGACGACGACGGGCTGGTTGGCGCGGGGAACCGGGGGGTCGTGGCGGACGTTGTCGATGGCGGGGCCGGCATTGGGGACGGCGCGGCTGTTGCGGGCGCCCGGGGTGCCGAGGTTGCCGGGGATGTCCAGCCGGCCGAAGGCCTCGATGCCGCTGCCGCGGGTGCGGAGGAGGAACTCGGGCCAGCCGCGCAGCCAGCGCACGTGGGCGCGGACGGTCACGGTGGTGTTGGGGGCGATGGAGGGACTGATGGGGGCGCGGATCCTGTTGACGGCGGTGTCGCCACGGCCGGAGGCGATGATGTGCAGGGCGTTGCCGCCATCGAGTCCCCGGCCTTCGGCGAGACGCGAATTTCGATGGTTACCCTGGGCGGTCCAGCCGGTCAGGCCGTTGGCGAAGTCGCCGTTGGCCAGCCGGCTGGAGCCGTCGGCGGTGAGGACCTCGATGCGGTCGATGAGGTATTCGCCGGGGCCCTGGGTGAGAAGGTGAAGGCGGTCGGTGGGGACGCCGTCGGCGACGTTGTCCACGCGGCCGGTGAACTCGATGAGGGTCCAGGGGGCCTTGGCCGATTCGTCGCTGTCGGCCCAGTTCGAGGGCTGGAGCAGATCGGAGTGGGGATCGATCAGTTCGAGGCTGCTGCCGAGGCCGCCGCTCCAGGCGCCCCAACGTCCGCCGGGCAGGTAGGTGACCTCGCAGACCTCGATGTCGATGCGGTTGGTTTCGGCGAAACCGAAGGCGTTGGTGGTGACGAGGAAGTCGGGGCGGGCGAGGGCCAGTCGTTCGCCGCCGTTGCGGAGGTTGCCGGAGTAGTTGCCGAAGACCACGGACGGATCGAGGCCGGGGTGATGGGCGAGGAGCCGGTCCCGGTTGCGGGCCACGACGAAATGGGCGCCGGGGGGCATGAGGGTGCCATGGGGGAAGCGGAAGCTGATGCCATCGGAGAAGCTCCAGCCGGCGAGGTCCACGGGGTGTTGGGTGCGGTTGTAGAGTTCGACGAACTCGTCGTCCTGATCGCCCGAGATCGGGTCGAAGAGGAGTTCGTTGATGACCACCCCGGCGAGGAGGAGGGGGGCGTTTTCGTTTGCCGGGGTTGGGGATTGGAGCCGGCGCCATTCGGGGGTGCCGTCGGGGAACCGGCCGCTGGAGACGCCGTTTTCCTGGGGACCGAAGCGGACGGCATCGAGGACGCGGGTGAGATCGGGGTTGAAGAGAAAGACCGTTTCGCCGGCGGCGCTGAGGCGGAAGCCGAGGGTGGATTCGTCGAAGGCGAGGAAACCGCGCGGGGTGATGATGGTGCCGTCGGGGATGCGGAACCTGGGGTTGGCGGCGTCGTCGGTGAGGACGCAGCCGGAGAGATCGACGGGCTGGTTGCCGCGGTTGTGGAGTTCGATGAAGTCGAGCTGGGGCAGGTCGGTATGGGCGAGGATTTCGTTAATGAGGACGGCGTCGCGGGGGTCTGTGAGGAAGGGTTCGAGGAAGCCCGGGGAACCGCCGATGCGGCGGCTGGCCGCCCAGGCGCGGGGATCGGCCTCGCCGTAGGAGGGGCGGGCCAGCACCAGCGAATGGCCGGCTCCGCCCGAGGTGGCGGCGGGCCAGGGAGGTCGGGTGTTGTACTGGACTTCGAGGAGGACGGAACCCTGCGGGCTGAGGAGCTGGACGGTGCCGGCGTCGTTGGGGAGGTTGCCATCGTCGAGGAACGGGCCGAGCACCCCGGAGAGGCCATGGAGGGCTTCGAGGTCGGCGGGAACACGGGCGATCACGGCGAGGCCGCCGGCGGGGATCCGGTAGCCGTCGGGGAACAGGTAGCGGATCGAACCGTCGAGGCGATGTCCGGTGAGGTCCTGGGGGATGAGGTCGGCATTGTGGAGTTCGATGAACTCGGCGCGGCGAATGGTGGGATGGGGGCGGGGGTGAAAGAGGATTTCGGTGATGGCCAGCGGGGTGACACGGCTGGAGGGGCCGTGACGTTCCGGGGGACGCGGGAGTTCGGTGACGAAGGCGCCGCCGGGGGTGTCGGCGGCATCGAGGAACCGGGCGGTGGCGGTTTGGGAATCGTCACGGCTGGACACGGCGAAGCCGACCAGGACGGTGGCGGGGAGGGAGAGGTTGGCGCGGCCGAGTTCGAGCCAGTGTTGGCCATCGAGGCTGGCGTAACCGCGGAGACTGCCCCCGACGCGGATGAGGCGGAGCCAGGTGTCGGGATAATTGGAAGGGGCGGAGCCCGTCCGGACGGCCTCGGAAGCCGGGCTGGTGCGGGAGAGGAAGAGCGAGCCGACCAGGCCCGGGGTGGTGAGGGCGGCGGCGAAGGGGCTGCCGGGTTCGAGGCTGACGCGGGCCATCAGGCCGGCCAGCGCGAACGGGTCGGACGGCGTGAACGAGGCGACGCGCACGCGACGGTCGAAGTCGCCGGTGACGGGTTGGTAGGCGAACTGGAAGGCGTCGGCGGAGTCGCCCAGGGTGCCGCTGCCCTGGACCTGGGTGCCGCCGGGGATGGGGTGGACCTGGCCTGCGAGGGGCGGGGTGCCGACGGCGGCGGGGGCGTATTCGACGGCGACGAAGTTGACGCGGGTGTTGGGGGCGATGGGGTTCGGGGTCTGGGCGCGGTCGCGGACGCTGGCGATGGAGAGGACGTAGTCCGCGCCGTAGGTGAGGGGTTCGACGGTCAGTTCCACGATCGCGGTCGTCGCGCCGAAGCGGGCTGCCGAGATGGCGCGGGACGGGGTCAGGCCGTAGTTGGCGGCCTGGAGCGCGGTCGATTCGGACACCGGCTCGGAGAAGGTCACGCGGAGGAGGGTGGTGCCGATGTTGAGCACGTCGGCCACCGTTGGCGGGGTGACGTCGGGCGTGACCGAGAGGGTGGCGTCGGCGCTGGTTGCGGAGCCGAGGCGGTTGGTGACCACCACGCTGAAACGGGCGCCATGGTCGGCGAGGGCAACGGGGCCGAAGAGGAGTTCGCGGTCGGCGGCGCCCGGGAGGGGGATGCCGTTGCGGCGCCACTGGTAGCTGGCGGGGCCCACGGTGCCGAGGGTGACTTCGAAGCGGGCGTAGCCGCCTTCGACCGCGGTGGTGGGGGCGGGGGGAATGGCGATGGTCGGCGGGGTGAAGGAAACGCCCCAGGGCAGGAGGTTGGTGGCGACGATCGGGGCCTGGTCGGTGCCGTCCGGCATGCGCCAGCGGACGGCGAGGTTGTCGCCGCCCCCGGCCTCCTTCATGAGCGCCGCGACGTAGTAGGCGCGGCCGGCGGTGAGGCGGATGGGGGCCGACTGCTGGTTGGGCTCCTTGCCCCATTCGCGCGACGAGGTCCACGAATCCACGCGGGCGATGCGGGTGCTGGTCGCGGGGTTCTCGTCGGTGCCGAGAAAGAGGGCTCCGCCATCGTCCGAGGCAATCCAGAAGGTGTAGTCCCCGGTGAGCGGCGGGACGATGTACCCGTGCATCCGCTGGCCGTAGTTGTCGAGGACGTCGGTGGGCGCCTCAAAGAAGTCGGTGACGTAGTTGGAGGAGGTTGGGCGATCGGGGAAGTCGGGGTGACTGGTGAGGTCCGAAACCGAGGCGCCGGGGATGTTTTGCCAGACCTCGCGCAGGAGGCCGGCCGTCTGGGCGGCGGCGCGGTGGGGCTGGAGCGTGGAGGCGAGGATGAGACCTGCGGCGAGAGCGCGGAAGACGAACGAACCTGGCGGCATGCGCGGGCAAGGTCCCTCATTGGGACCGAATGACAAGCCTTGGAAGGCGGTTGGCGAGGTTGAGGATTGACCCTTGGGCGGGCGGCGAATTGGGATGGCGTTGCATGAAACGGTGTCACGTGGACCGATGGGGGGCGGTTGTCGGGCGACGCAGGCGTTCCGCCGGGGACGGCCTGGTGGCGGTGCTGCTTTGGGTGGGGATGGCGGCGGGGTTGATGGCGGTCGAGTCCCTGCCGACGCTGGTGCTCACGGAGGATGACACGGTGGTGCGGGAATCGTGTGAGGTGGCGATTCCTGCGGGGACGGTGATCCGGGATGCGAATGGGGACGGGGTGCTGCGGGTGGAGGCGGACGACATCACGATCCGGTTCGCGGCGGGAAGCGTGTTGCGCGGGGCCCCGGCCGGGACGGCGGGGGACGCCATGGGCGGGATCGGCATCCGGGTCGAAGGCCGCCGCGGGGTGCGGATCGAAGGGGCACGGGTGGAGGGATACCGCAACGGACTGGTGGCGCTCCGGGCGCCCGGATTGGTGGTGGACGGCGGCGAGTTTGCGGATGGGTACCGTCAGCGGCTCCGTTCGACGCCCGAGGCGGAGGATGGGTCCGACTGGTTGTTCCCGCACCGGAACGATGAGCGGAAGTGGCGGGACGAGTACGGCGGGGCGGTCTGCGTCGAAGCGTCGGCCGGGGTGACGATCCGGGGTGTGCGGGTTCGGGACTGGCAGAACGGGATATTGCTGGACCGGGTGGAGGGGGGGCGGGTGTACGACAACGATGCGTCGTTCCTGTCGGGCTGGGGGCTGGCGATGTGGCGGAGCAGCCGGAACCTGGTTTCCAGGAACGCCTTCGACTTCTGCATCCGGGGTCACGTCGAGGGCGTGTACAACCGCGGGCAGGACTCGGCCGGGATTCTCTGTTTCGAGCAGAGCCATGAGAACGTGTTCGTCGAGAACTCGGCGACACATGGGGGCGACGGGTTCTTCGGGTTTGCCGGGCGGGAGGCCCTGGGGGAGCACTGGATGGAGGAGGAGAGGGCCCGGTTGCGGCGGGAGACGGGCGAACGCGAAGTGGATGACCGGATCCGGGTGCCGGCCGGGGTGGCGGCGAAGTTCAGTGCCCTGGGCTGCAACGGCAATGTACTGATCGGAAACGATTTCTCGTATGCGTCGGCGCACGGAATCGAGATGACCTTCAGCGAGGGGAACATCTTCGCCGGCAACCGGCTGGTCGGAAATGCCATCTGCGGGATCTGGGCGGGATACGCCTCGGACACCTGGATCACCGGCAACGAGATCGCGGGCAATGGCGGCATGGCTTACGGGCTCGAGCGGGGCGGGATCAATGCGGAGCACGCCTCGCGGCTGCGGATTCTCGGCAACACCTTTCGCGACAACCGGTGCGCCATTCATCTGTGGTGGGATCCCGACCTTGCCCTGCGCCGGTTGCCCGGGGTGCTGGGGAACGACCGCGGGGTGACGGAGAACGTCATTGCCGGGAACACCTTCGAGATCACGAAGGCGCCTCCGTTTGGCACCTTGCGCGCCGAGGAACGCCTGCTGGTCCTGCACTTGCGCGACGATGGGGACGGGAATGTCCGCGGGAACCGCTACACGGGGAACGTCGTCCGGTTGGATCATCCGCAGGCCCGCGAGTTCGAGGTCTGTGCCGGTTGCGAGCCGGAGTCCGACGGGCCGGTTCCCGAGGTTGCGCTGCCAACGGTCGAGCCCGTGGGGACCACCCGGCCGGTCGGCGCGCGCGCGGCGCTGCGGGGGCGTCATCGGATCGTCATGGATGAATGGGGTCCGTGGGATCACGAACGCCCCCTGGTCCGCGCCTTGCCGGGCCGGGGACGCCAGCGGACCTGGGAGGTGCGCGGTGTGACGACCGAACCGCGGATCGAGGCGACGGGAGCCGGATGGACCAGCCGGGTTCGGCGCGGGGACGAGGATGTCTGGGAGGTGGTGGTCGAGGCGGGGGATGGCGTGACGCCGTTCGATCTGCGCGTGCGGGCCCCGGGTCTGGATCGGCGCCTGGAAGGGACGATTGTTGCGGCCGAGTGGGAGGCAGTGTTCTTCCCGTGGTCGGTGGACCCTCGCGAAGACATCGAAGGCTGGCGGGCGGAAGCCGGGGGACCGGGGGCGGTGACGGCCCGCCTGGGAGCGTTGGACTTTGCGTACGGGTGGGGCGGGCCGCGCGATTTGCGGGTGTTGAACGACGAGACGCGGAGCCGGGCTCCCGGCGGGGATCGGTTCGGGATGCGGGCGCGGACGCGGTTACGGCTGCCCGCGGGACGCTGGCGTTTCACCGTGCTCAGTGACGACGGCGTTCGGGTGCGGGCCGGCGGGAGCACGGTGGTGGAAAACTGGACGTGGCATGGTCCGACCACGGACACCGGGGTGTACCGGCAGGAGCAGGACGGGGAGATCGAGCTGGAGGTCGAGCATTTCGAGATCGACGGGTACGCCGTGCTGCGGGTGGAGGTGAGCCGGGAGGAGGCCGAAGAGCGGTGAAGGGGGTGGACGCCCAAGCGGCTCAAGCGGCGAACACGGACGCGACATTTTGGCGAGGTAGGGCTTCGACCTGCCGGTTACGGCCCGGAAGGCCGGCTCGCCCAACGAAACGAAAAAGGGCGCAAACAAAACAAACAAAAATGCGGGCCCTATTTGTTGACATGGCAGCGGCCGGCTGAAGCCGGGACACCGAACGAGGAGGGGAATCCCGGACCCACAGCCACAGTGGGTCCTTCTTTGCTCCTACCCACATCGGATTGGGTCAACAATCATGAGTCAGTCAGAATTGCCAGTCGAGTCGGAGTCGGGTCTTCCATGATCGTCAATAATACAATGTCGGTCTCATTGCTTTGACACCCGATTCCGCGTCGGTAGGGGCCGTTTTGAATCCTTGGTTGACCGCGATGACCGCGAAGGTGGAACGCGTCGCGCGTGAGTCAATATATAAAGGATTGGTTATTTAAGTGGAGTCAACAACCAATGATGCAAAGTCAAAATAAAATGTCTGGCTCATTAACTGACTTTAACTTACTGGGTTGCTTCTTGGGATGTCAATATATAAAGGAATGGATATTTAAATGCAGTCAACAATACAGTGTCGGTCCTATTGTTTTTGGCTCTGGGCTCTGTGCTGGAAATGGCCAGACGGAGGGGGGTGGGTGCAGGGGATGGCCCAATGGCCCAAAGATGCCGCTGTTTTCTTCCTGAACGGATAGCTGGCGGCGGCGGCGGCTGATAGGAACGATGCCGTCACGGCTTGAGCGACCCGGGCGGGGAGGGGGAAGGGGCGTGGATGACGGGGTGTGGGTGCCTGCCGGTGTCGGGTCGTTGATCGAGTTCCCTTGTCCGCCCGAGCCGGGCACGCAGCCTTGCAGACCATGGAAGACACCACGTTTCAGGATGCGGCGCTGATCCTGGTGGCGCACGGATCGACCAAGGATGGCGATTCGTGCGGGCCGGCTTATTTGCAGGGGGAGACGCTGCGGCGGAGGGGGGTGTTTGCGGAGGTGATCGAGGCGTTTGTGCAGCAGGAGCCTTCGGTGACGGGGGCGTTGCGACGGGTCTTTTCGCCGCGGGTGTTTGTGGTGCCGTTGTTCGTGGCGGACGGATGGTTCACCGAGGTGGTGGTGCCGGTGGAGATGGGGTTGCGGGCGCCCGAAGCCCAGACGTGGGAGCGGGTGGTGGGGATGGGAGGGCGGCGGGTGCACTACGCGCGGGCGGTGGGTTCGCACCCGGCCATGACCGAGGTGCTGCGCGCCCGGGCCCGGGAGGTGGTGGCGCGGCATCCCATGCCGAGGGCGCCGGAACCCTCGGCGACGGCTCTGGTGGTGGCGGGACACGGGACCTCGTACAGTCCGGCATCGAGGGAGGCCATCGAGCAGCAGGTGACGCTGTTGCGGCGGGCGGGGGAATACGCGGAGGTTCATGCGGTCTTCATCGAGGAGGCGCCCCTGGTGGGGGAGGTGTGGGACGTGGTGCAAACGAAGGACATTGTGCTGGTGCCGTTCTTCATCAGCGACGGGTTGCATGTGGCGGAGGACATCCCGGTGATGCTGGGCGAATCTGCGGAGCGGGTGTCGGAGAGGCGGGAGGCCGGGGTGTCGGGTTGGCGCAATCCAACCGAACGATCCGGCAAGAGACTCTGGCTGGCGCGGGCCCTGGGGACCGAGCCGCTGCTGGCGGAGGTGATTCTGGAACGCGCGCGGGAAGTGGCGGCAGCCGGAGGGGTCTAACGGAAGCGGGTTCTGACGAGGGGGAGCAGCAGGGTGGTGTGGTGGTTGCGTTGGGGAACCGGGTTCGGCAGGGTCGGCGTCATGAAGCGGGTGCGCGTGTGGATCTATCTGCTGGCGGCGGGTGCGGCGTTGGTTTCGGCCCGTGCCGAGACGGCGCCGACGGCCGGGCAGGTGATCGAACGGTACATCGAGGCGGCGGGAGGGCGGGATGCCCTGGAGCGGTTGCGGAGCCGGGTGATGCGGGGACAGATCGAGGTGACGGCCCTGGGGGCGACCGGCGCGTTCGAGATCCGGTCGAAGGCGCCGGACCGGCAGGTGTCGAAGATCGAGTTCCCGGTGTTCGGAACGTTGCGGGAAGGGTACGACGGGACGGTGGCGTGGGCGGTGGTGCCCTTGCAGGGGTTGCGGGTGAAGGAGAAGGAGGAACTGGCGCGCGTGCAACGTTCGACCGGGTTTCCAAGGGAACTGAGTCTGGGGAAGGCGTACCGGCGGTTGGAGGTGAAGGGGGCGGTGGATGTGGGGGGCAAGCCGGCCTGGCTGCTGGAGGGGCACCCGGCGGAGGGCAAGCCGGACCGGTTGTACTTCGACCGGGCGACGGGGTTGCTGGTACGGGAGGAGACGACGGTGAAGACGCTGGTGGGGGAGATGACCTTCCAGGTGGATCTGGGCGATTACCGGGTGGTGGACGGGGTGCAGGTGCCGTTCTCGATGCGGATGCCGAGGCCGGCGGATGTGGGATTCCGGATCGCCATCGAGGAGGTGCATCACAACGTGCCGATGGAAGAGTCGGAGTTTGCGAAGCCGGCGCGGTAGGCGGGGGGAACAGTGCCTCCGCGCGTCGTCGGTAGGGAGGCATCGATTCGGAGGGATGAGCACCGCGGGGCTTCATCCCAACGCACCAGTCCTTCGCGGCCTCGTGGAACTGGGCCCTCCGACGGCTGGCTTCGCGGAGCCCGCACCTTGACCGGCAACGCGTGGCGGCCGTGTGTGACGAATTCCGGCAAGAAATGGGATTGCGTCCGTGAAGTCTGCCGCGTACGCAGGGGTTGTTCCTTTTCCTGAGTTCTGCATGGGCGTTGCAGTCGCGTTAGGCGTCGGGGGCCCATGCCTGGTCTGGCGCGGGGCGCAGGCTCGGGGCGGGGGGAACAACAAACCATCGAAACATCCACGATATGACTATCCGAAGAATGCTCCTTTGCTGGGGGACGGCGCTGGCCGTGGCGAGTGCGTCGGCGCAGGACGGGTTGCCGGGGGCTCCCGAGGAAAACGGACTGCAACCGGTGTCCACCACGGTTTACATCAACACCTCGGACATCCTGAACAACGGGCGCACCGAGAGTCTGGGCATTGCCATCACCAGCGGCGCGCATGTGGTGGTCGGTTGGGAGGACGATTCCCCGACGCCGGCGGATGCCCCGATGGATCATCTTGGGGCGACGTGGACGCTGATCGACACGCTTGGGGAATGGGTGACCCCGGAGACCGAGATTGTGGCGCGGCATCCCGACTATGCGGGAGCGACGGCGTATCGGCGGTTTCTTTCCTTTTTCCGGCCGGACGGTTCGCCGACTCCTGGGACCGGGATGTGGGGTCCGAAGATCAAGGCCAATCCATTCGGGGACGGCTTCGGCATGGGGGTGACGGGATGGGCGGTGGCGGATGAGATTCACGAACTGGAGGCGTTCGACGCGGGGCTGCGGCAGGATTCGCCGTATGTGCAGCTCCTGAACAATGCGGGGGAGCCCCTGGGGGTCCTTACGGGCGTTCCGGCGGCCTACCATCAGCGTGACGGCGGGATTCGGATCGGCGACTGGCACTACCTGGCCAACGGCAACATCGTGATTGCCGGGGAGAGCCGGCAGGATGCCGATCTGGAGGCGGTGTTCGGCGGGCCGGCACCGAACCGGCATGTCATCGTGCGGGTGGTGTCGCCAACGGGCGAGGAGGTGCGGGCGACGCAACTGGCCAGTTCGGATTCCTCGGCACGCGGGGAGATGTGGCATGGGCTGGCGGTGACCCGCAACGGGTTTGCGGTGCGGTTCTCGGACAACGGGGCGGGGGTGATCCGGCTCTTCAACAACGACGGCACGCCGGTGGGCGACAACATCAACCTGGGTGAACTCGCCGAGGAGCCCATTGCCGGGACGGGAGGTCGTGGCGATGGCGTCGGGTTCCATGGCAATGGCGAGGACGCCTATGCGGCGGTGGCCACCGGGGTCGATGCCGAGGAGCGACGTCGGGTGTGGGTGACGGTGATCAACGCGGACGGGACGCGGCGCTGGACCCGGGATGTCTCGGACGACGTGGAACTCGGGACAGTCGGGCGGTGCGACGTGGGGATCGACGGGCAGGGCCGGGTGGTGGTGGTGTACAACGGGACCTTGCTGACTGCGGATTCGCCGTCGGTGGTTTACGGGCGGTTGTTTGCGGCCGACGGTGCCCCGCTGGGCGGGACGTTCTATGTCAGCGAGCTCGAGATGCCGGATCCGGTGACACTGGTGTCGCGGAATCCGCGGGTGGCGTTCCGCAATGACACGGTGGCCGTGACCTGGGAGAGCGAGAACATCGAACCCGGCACGCGCGTCGTGGCGGCCCGGATGTTCGTGGTGCCGGTGAAGCCCGGCAGCATCGAATCGGTCGGCCTGACCCGCATTGTGCCGGACACTGTGATCATCAACCAGGATCTGGACGCGCTGGGGAATTGGGAGCCGTACGTTTCGGTGCTGGGGACCAGCACCTTCCTGGTCGAGGGGAACGCCTTCGCCCGCGACACGTCGGATCAGCAGCGGTACGTGGTGGCGTTGCAGCCGGCGGCCGGAGGGGCGATGCGGACGGTGGAAGGGTTCTATGCCGACAACGGGACGCCTTTCGCGGACGCGATCAACGCCTCGCGGCAGAACGGCAATCCCGGTCGGGTGGCGGGCGATCGACGTCCCGGTGGCGTGCATTACGTCGTTGGCGGCGAGACTTCCGTGCACACCCTGGAACCTTTCCAATCGGGCAACCGCTGGGCCGGCGGATTCGACCGGCTGGACAATGGGCGGTACGCGACCATTCAGACCTTCCGACTGGACACGGCGACACTCGAACCGACGCCGGTGACACTGGCGCTCGACTCCGCCAGCGGGCGGGTGACTTCGGGCTTCGCGCCGGGGCCCGAGATCAGCCGGTTTGGGGGTGACGTGGCCTTTTTGAGCAACGGCAATGTGTTGTCCGTCGTGGACGACCGGTCGGGGAACCTCGGCGAAGGGGCCACCATGGTGGCCACCGTCTTCACGCCCGAAGGGGCCGTGGTGAAGGAGAGCTTCGCGGTCGCGCCGGGCCAGATCTGGGCCAACGTGGCGGCCTACCAGGGCGGGTTCGCCATCCGGGCCAACGGCATGCTGCACTTCTTCGACAACGCCGGGAATTCGCAGGGCGATCCGGTGGATCAGAACACCTCGGGACACAGCTTCGATCGCGGCCGGGGCGACGGCACCCGCATCGCGGCGCACATCAACAGCCCGTATGTCTTCCTGACCGGCAAGGTGACGGATGCCCCGGTGGTGCGGGTGGCCGCCTGGGACGCCCGGGACCGGTCCTTCGTGGCCGTGGCAGATGTCAGCGAGGGCGGGTTCCGAGGTGACTTCGACCGGGCGGTGGTGGCTTCAGATGCGTTGAACCGGGTGGTGGTGTCGTGGGTGGCCCGGCCCGAGGGTTACGAGCAGAACCAGGTGGCGGCGCGGGTGCTTGAGCTGGATGGGACGGCGAAGAGCTTCCGGCCGCTGACGGCGAGCTTTCTGCCGTTCATCAACGAGTCCCAGGCGGGCGCCATCCGGACCATCCAGATGAGCGTGGCTCTGACCACCCGGCAGATCCTGGTGGCGGCCAAGGGGGAGATCAACCTGCAGAACCAGCCGGCCCAGGGGGCGAACTCGCCGCGCGAGATCAACTTCTACACCGTGATCTCGCACCCGGATCCCAAGGACGATCCCACCCCGCCCGCGGGCGGCGGGGACGTGGTGCCGCGTCTGAGCGTGACCCGTGCGGGCGGCAGCGTGACGGTGACGTCGGAGCCGCAGCCGCTGCCGGCGGGCTTCGTCCTCGAACTGGGGCCGACGGTGAACGGTCCGTGGGCGCCCCAGGTTGGAGCGAACTCGCCGGTCACGGTGCCGATCGGAACGGAGCCGGCGGTGTTTCTGCGCGCCCGTCGTTAGGCGGCCTGCTTCCTGCTGTCCGCATGTGGGCGGGACGGCTGAGATGGCTTCGAGGGACCGGATTCAATCCGGTCCCTTTTTCATATCCGCCTTGCCGCGAGCCAACGTCGGCGGATAATCCCCTGCAAATCTCGATCACCGGATCCCTCCAGCCGAAAGCCCATCGTGAAACGCCTCTTGTTCCGAATTCTCCGAAGACCTGCGAAGGTCGCCTCCTTCCCCCGCTGGGCCGTCGTGCTGGTGGCCGGTTCGCTGGCCGGGACGGCTGTGCTGAGCGCGGCGCAATCTCCGGCACCGCCTGCGGTGGCGGAGACCGCGGCGACCGCTGTGGGGCGGGCACCGCGGATCGAGTTTGCGACGCCGAACTACGATTTTGGGCGGGTGGGGGCCGGGCAGGTGGTGAAGCACGACTTCGTGTTCACGAACACCGGGAATGCGACGCTGGTGTTGACCGAGGTGCGTCCCGGATGCGGCTGCACCACCTCCGGGACCTGGGATTCGGAGGTGGAGCCGGGGAGGACCGGGCGGATTCCGATCCAGTTCAATTCGGGAGGATTCAGCGGGCGCACCTCGAAGAGCATCTCGGTGCGCTGCAATGATCCGCAGCGGCCCAGTCTGTTCCTGCAGATCTCGGCGGATGTGTGGACTCCGGTGACCCTCCAACCGGCCTCGGTGTATTTCAATCTCACGGGGGAATCGCCGACCAACCAGGTGCGGACGGTGCGGTTGGTGAGCAATCTGGACGGGCCGCTCACCCTGGAGGAGCCGGAGACCGAGAGCGCGGCCTTCCGCACCCACTTGAAGACGGTCCAACCCGGCCGGGAATACGAACTGGAAGTGACCACCGTCCTGCCCCTGCCGACCTCCTATGTTCACGCGCCCATCACCATCAAGACCTCGTCGCCGGAGGTGCCGGTGCTCACGGTACCGGCGACGGCGATGGTGCAGCCGGTGGTGACGGTGATGCCGGCGACCCTGACGTTGCCGGCCAACTGGGTGCCGGGCGGGGTGGCTCCGGCGGTGACCCTCCGCAACACCGGCAGTCAGCCGCTGGTCCTGACCGACCCGACTCTCAACGTCGAGGGGGCCACGGTTCAGGTGAACGAGTTGCAGCCGGGCCGGTTGTTCCGCCTGATGCTGCAGATCCCCGCGGGGGCGGCGTTGCGACCCGGAGAACGCTGGGAGGTGAAGGTGAAGACCAGTCACCCGAGCTACCCCGAGATCACCGTGCCGGTGGTCCAGGCGCCGCGTCCGGCCACCACCACGACCCTCCGGCCGCCCCTCCGGCCGGTGACGCCACCGCCGCCACCGCCGGGCGCTCCGCTCGGTCCGACCTACCGATGAGCGGTGACGTGGCGAGGCGCCCGGTCGGGGCCGGGTCGATGCGTGGCAACGAGGTGCGCCGGGTGCTGGCGGAGGGTCTGGCGGTCGGAGCGCTGGGGATTGGATTCGCATTGCTGGCCAATTACGGGTCGCCGAAGGGACTGGACCTGAGGCGGGACTATTTTCCTCCGGTCACCGCGGCGGTTCCGGCGACGCTGGCGGTGGCCGACGGGAGCCACGAACAGGGCAGGGGATCGGTCGGCCGGCTCGAGGCGCGATTACGGCAGCGGGGGTTGGAGTCGGCGGACCGGGAGCAGGTGCGGCAATGGTTTGAAGATCCGCGGTACCTCAGCGAGGGGATCGTGTTCCTCGATGCCCGGCGGGAAGGCGCCTACCGGGCGGGCCACATTCCCGGCGCGTATCTGTTCGATCACTATCGACCGGAACCGTACCTGCCGGAGGTCCTGCCCGCGTGCCAGTTCGCCGAGATCGTGGTGGTGTACTGCTCCGGGGGCGAGTGCGAGGACAGCGAATTTGCGGCGGTCTTGCTGCGGGAAATGGGCGTTCCCGGGGAACGATTGCGGGTGTACCTGGGCGGGATCGAGGAATGGTCGGCCCATGGATTGCCTGTGGAGACCGGACCGCGACACAGCGGGGAGCTACGATGAATGGGGAGCGGATGGGGAATGGCGGGTGGGGAATGGCGACTGGCGAATCGGGAATCCGAGTGAGGCGAGTGAGGCGTGTGCGGGAGCGAAACCGGGGATTGAAGAAGTGGTTACGGTGCCATGAGTGATGCGATGTCCATGCTGGAAGGGGGGGGCCGGAGCGGCGGTCCGGGACGAATGGCGGGTCTGACCGCGGACGGGTTGAGCGTGTCGGCGCGATGCGTGGTGGGAGGGTTGTTTGTGGCGATGGGTTTGAGCAAGGCACTGGACCCGGTGGACTTCCTGAAGCTCGTCCGGCAGTACGAACTGATCGAGGCTTCGGTGGGGCTGAACCTGATCGCGGTGGTGTTGCCGTGGTTCGAGTTGTTCTGCGGGGTGCTCCTGCTGGCCGGGGTGGCGGTGCGGGGTACGGCGGTTGTGTCCCTGGGCATGCTCATGCCGTTTTCGCTGGTGGTGTGGGATCGGGCGCGGGGCCTGCACGAATCGCTGGGCGGGCCGTTCTGCGGGATCCGTTTCGACTGCGGGTGCGGGGCGGGGGAGGTGGCCATCTGCCACAAGCTGGCGGAGAACGCGGTGCTGATGCTGTGTTCCGCCTGGCTGCTGGGTGCCGGCGGGCGGCGCTGGTGCCTGTGGCCCGCGTTGTTCCGGGGCCGGGGTTGAGACCGGGTTTCCAGGCCGTCGCCGCTCCACGGATCTCAATCTCTTCCCGGGGGATTCCTTGGGAATCGTGACATGCCGAACAGCGACAGGTCGAACCGCGGGGTCTGATCCGTCACCAGATCCGCGAGGATCTCGCCCACGACGGGGCAGAACTTGAAGCCGTGTCCGGAGAAGCCGGCGGCGACGGCGACTCTCGGCTGGCCAGGCGGGCGGTCGATCACGAAATGGAGGTCGGGGGTCAGGGTGTACATGCAGGTCATGGCCCGCACCACCGGACCGTCCAGGGCGGGCAGAAACCGGCGGAGCAGCCGCCGAAGCGGAACCTCGTCGTCCGGGCGGATCCGCCTGTCCACGGTGCCCGGAGTGCAGAACTCGACGCACGGCGAGCGGTAGAGGGCGAACTTGACGCCGCCGTCCGGTCCATCGACGGACGGGAACCCGTAGGGCAGATCGCCGTCATCGTGCTCCCAGACATAAACGGGGAACTGTTCGGGAAGGAACGGACCGATCCCGCCCGGGGGCTTGAACCAGAAGAGGACCTGGCGCTCGATCCGCAGGGGCAATCGAAGGCGCTGGAGAATATCCGGCGCCCAGGGTCCCGGGGTGACGACGAGCTGGCCCGCCTGAAACCGGTCGCGACTGGTCCGCACTTCAACCCCTCCGGCGGTGGTCTCCCAGGTGAGCACCGGACTGTTGACGCGAATCTCCGCGCCATGACGGATGGCTGCGCGGAGATGGGCGGCGACCGCGCGGTCGCAATAGACCAGACCGGCGGAGGGCTCGAACAGGGCCACGGTTCCTTCCGGCACCTGAAACAGGGGAAACCGCTTCCGGAGGTCGGCGGTCTCGAGCAGTTCATGGGGAAGGTCGAATTGCCGGGCACTTCGGAGGCTGCCGGCGACCACCTCGGAATCCGGGTTTCCCATCATCAGGCCACCCGGCAGGCACAGCAGGTTCGACTGGGTGGACTGTTCGAGTTCATGCCAAAGCTCGTAGGCGCGGAGGAGCAGCGGGACGTAGGACGGATGCTCGAAGTACGCCTGCCGGATCACCCGTGTCGCGCCGTGACTCGATCCGCGGTCGTGGGGCGGATCGTAGGCGTCGAGACCCAGGACGCGCAGGCCGCGCCGGGCCAGATGACACGCCGCCGCGCTCCCCATTCCGCCCAGCCCCAAGACGATCACATCCCATGTCGGCACCGGCAGATCGAAACGGCTCCCAGCCGGTCTGGCAATGGCGTTGCTGTCTTCCGGATCGCCACGATGGATTGGGGACTCGCGGAGCTCGTCCCTCCGAAGGGTGAAGCGGGGTGGTGAGATCGGAGGGCCGAGTTCCACGAGGCCGCAGGGGAGGGGTGCGATGGATTGAGGACTCGCGGAGCTGGTCCCTCCGAAGGGTGGCCCTCCGAAGGGTGAAGTTGGGCGGTGATCGTGCGTGGGCTTGACGGATTCCGGAACTGCGTGGTGCGCTGAAGCGGTCCTGGCTGGCGATTCGGAGGCGATCCGGACGTGGACGGGACGTCACGCATGAACCCAATCAACTTCCATCCTGCCATGTTTCGCGGTCTGCCCAGGCGCCTTTTGACAACGGTTGCCGCCGGGGTGCTGGCCTTCCTTCTGGCGGGTTGTCATTCCGTGGAGGTCACCAAGCCCAAGCGCACCATGGCCGAGCAGTTGCTGCTCAGCACGGCGGCGGACCGGTCGGTCGAGGGCGTGGATCTGTCCGTGTTGCGGGAGAAGCGCGTGTTCGTGGACGACCGGTATTTCGACAGCGTGGACAAGCCCTATGTCATCGGAACGATCCGGGAACTGATTTCGACCAACGGCGCCTACCTGGTGTCGTCGGTGGACAGGGCGGACATCGTGGTCGAACCGCGGAGCGGGGCGCTGGGGATCGACACGCGCGAGACGTTGTTTGGCGTTCCCTCGATTCCGTTTCCCATTCCGTTTGCGGGCACGGTCACGACCCCGGAGATCTCCATCTTCAAGTCCGAGAAGGCGGATTCCCTCGGGAAGTTCGCGCTGCTGGCCTATGAGCGGGAATCGGGCGACCACGTGCATTCGTCGGGTTCCATGGTGGGGGTGGCCCAGTTCCACTACTACCGGGTGTTGAGTCTCATCCACTGGCGGCAGACGGACATTCCCGAGCTGGACCCGAGGGTGTGGCGGCGGTTGCGTCAGGCCGCCCTGACCGCGGGAGGGGAGGAAGCTCCGGAATAGGTGGGGCGCAGACATCGGTCGGGGAATTGTCAAATTCAGAGATGTGACCCCGGGGCTGCTCGGTCCGGCTTGGAAGCGCCGGCTGCTGCGATAGGCTGGGCGGCATGGAACGGAGCACGAGCGGGGATGCGGGTTTTTGGGGGCGGCTGGGACTGGCCTGGAAGGTGTTGTGGGATGCGGACTGGGCGCGTCGCTTGTTGGCGCCGCCGGTGGGAGGCGGGGAGAAGGAGGAGACGCCGCCGCCGGAACGGGTTCATGCGCCGGCACTGCATCTGCTGGCGGCATTGCAGCGGGAGGGGCGTCTGGTGGATTTCCTGCAGCAGGACGTGGCGGGGTTCGGGGACGAGGAGGTGGGGGCGGCGGCGCGGGTGGTCCACAGCGGGTGTCGGAAGGTCCTGCAGCAATGCCTCGAACTGGGAACGGCGTGGCCCGGGGCGGAGGGCGAGTCGGTGCGGGTGGGTCCCGGGTTCGACGCGCAGCGGGTCCGGTTGACGGGCGAGGTGTCGGGCGGGGCGCCGTATTCCGGGGTGCTGCGGCATCACGGCTGGGTGGCCACCGCGGTGCGGTTTCCGGAGGTGAACCGGGCGCTGGATCCGCGGGTGCTGGCGCCGGCGGAGGTTGAGGTGGGGGCAAAGGGGTGAGGGCTGAACCTGCCGGCTGGTGGAAGCGGAGGTGCAGGTTGGATTTCCCATGATGCGACACGTGATCGGAATGGATCTGGGGACGACGAACGGCGCCCTGGCGGTCCGGTCGCCGGAAGCGGCGGACGGCGAAGGGCGGGTGGTGGCGATCCCGCAATTGACGGCGGTGGGGACGGTGGCGGCGAGGCCGCTGCTGCCGTCGTTCCTGTACCTGCCGGCGAAGGGGGAGTTTCCGCCCGGGGGGCTGGCCTTGCCCTGGGATGGGGAGGAACGGGAGGCGGTGGGAGAACTGGCGCGGCGGCAGGGGGTGGGGACGCCGACGCGGCTGGTGGCGTCGGCGAAGAGCTGGTTGTGTCATGCGGGGGTGGACCGAACCGGGCCGCTGCTGCCGTGGCAGGCGCCGCCGGATGTGGAGCGGGTGTCGCCGGTGGCGGCTTCGGCGCGTTACCTGCGCCACCTGGTGTCGGCGGCGCGGCATGGGGGCGATGTCGGTGGGAACTGGGACGAGGTGGAGGTGGTGCTGACCGTGCCGGCGTCGTTCGATGCGGCGGCCCGGGAACTGACGTTGCAGGCGGCCCGGGAAGCGGGGTTGGAGCGGGTGACGCTGCTCGAGGAACCGCAGGCGGCGTTGTACGCGTGGCTGGAGCGGACGGGGGATGGATTTCGGAAGGTGCTGCGCCCGGGAGACACGGTGCTGGTGGTGGACGTCGGGGGCGGGACGACGGACTTCTCGCTGATGGCGGCGACCGACCGGGAGGGGGTGCTGGAACTGACCCGGATCGCGGTGGGAGACCACATTCTGCTCGGGGGCGACAACATGGATCTGGCGCTGGCGCACGAGGTGCAGCGCGGGTTGACGGCGGCGGGGCGGAAGCTCGATGCGTGGCAGTTCACCTCGCTGACGCATGGAGCCCGGGAGGCAAAGGAGCGGCTGTTTGCGGAGGCAGGGCTTGATCGGGCGCCGATCGCCATTCCGGGGCGTGGGTCGGCGCTGATGGGGGCGACGGTGAAGGCCGAGCTGACGCGGGAGCAATTGGAGCGGACGCTGATCGAGGGTTTCTTTCCGGCGGTGCCGGTGGACGAGGGGCCGCAGACGGCACGGCGGAGCGGGTTGACACAGGTGGGCCTGCCCTACGCGCAGGACGCGGGGATCACCCGGCATCTGGCATCGTTTCTGACGCGTCAGCGGCGGGCGTTGGAGGGGGCGGCCGACACGCCGGTCCGGGTGGAGGGACGGCGATTCGTGCATCCGACCGCGGTGCTGTTCAATGGCGGGGTGTTCCGGGCAGGGGTGTTGAAGGCGCGGTTGCTGGAGGTGTTGAACGGGTGGCTGGAGGCCGACGGCGGGGCGCCGGCGAAGGAATTGGAAGGCGCCGACCTGGACCTCGCGGTGGCGCGGGGGGCCGCGTATTACGGATGGGTCCGGCAGGGGAACGGGATCCGGATCCGGGGCGGGACGGCGCGGGCGTACTACGTGGGGGTGGAGTCGCCGATGCCCGCGGTGCCGGGCTACGAGCCGCCGGTGAAGGCGTTGTGTGTGGCGCCGTTCGGGATGGAGGAAGGGACGCGGGCGGACGTGCCGCCGCAGGCGTTCGCCCTGGTGGTGGGGGAACCGACGCAATTCCGGTTCTTTGCATCGTCGGTGCGGCGTGAGGATCGGGTGGGGGATTTGATCGAGGATGCGGCGGGGGACGAGACATTCGAGGAACTGGCACCGATCGAGACGCGGCTGCCGGCGGAGCCGGGGCGGGAAGGACAGTTGGTGCCGGTGCATTTGCGGGCGGCGGTGACGGAGGTGGGCACGCTGGAGCTGGAGTGTCTGGAGGACGGAGGCGCCGGACGTTGGCGGTTCGAGTTGAACGTGCGCCTGAAGGGTGACGCGTGAGCGGCCGGACCGCGGCAACGGATGGGGCGCGGTTCGTGGTTGGGATCGACCTGGGCACCACGAACTGCGCGATGGCGTTTGCCGTTCTCGGGGCCGGGGAGGCGGCGCGGGTCGAGGACTTCGCCATTCCGCAACTGGTCGGTCCGGGGGAGGTGGCGGAGCGGGGGTTGCTGCCGTCGTGCCTGTACCTGCCCGCCGGGCCGGAACTGCCGGATGAGTCGATCCGTCTGCCTTGGGGCAATCCGCGGCGGGAGGTGATCGGGGAGTTGGCGCGGTGGCAGGGGACACGGGTGCCTGGACGGCTGGTGGCGTCGGCCAAGAGCTGGTTGTGTCATCCGGCGGTGGACCGGACGGCGGCGATTCTGCCGTGGGGGGCGGCGGCGGACGTTTCGAAGCTCTCGCCGGTGGAGGCTTCGGCGCGGTTGCTGGGTCACCTGGGGGCGGGCTGGGAGGCGGCGCATCCGGAGGCGCCGTTGGGGCGGCAGGATGTGGTACTGACCGTGCCGGCGTCGTTCGACGAGGCGGCGCGGGCGCTGACGGTGGCGGCGGCGCGGCAGGCCGGGTTGGAGCGGTTGACCCTGGTCGAGGAACCGCAGGCGGCCTTCGGGCATTTCGCGGGGCGGCATCGGGGCCGGATGGCGGGGATACTGGAGGGGGTGCGCCTGGTGCTGGTGGTGGATGTGGGCGGGGGCACGACGGACTTCACGCTGGTCCAGGTGGCCTGGCCGGTCGGAGAGGGGGAACCGGGACTGCGCCGGGTGGCGGTGGGGGACCACCTGATGCTGGGTGGGGACAACATGGACGCCGCGCTGGGAAGGCATGTGGAGGCGCGGTTGACGGCCGGAGGGCGGGCGTTGAGCGCGGGGCAGTGGGGTCAGTTGGTGCAGGCCTCGCGGGCGGCCAAGGAGGCGTTGCTGGGGGAAGGGGCCGCCGGGAGCCAGCGGGTCGCGGTGGCGGGCGAGGGCAGCCGGTTGGTGGGAGGCACCCTGGCGACCGAGGTCCGACGGGACGAGGTGGAGGGGCTGTTGCTGGACGGTTTCTTTCCGCATTGCCGGCCGGGGGAAGGGTTGGCGCCGGGGCCGCGGATGGGGTTGCGGGAAGTGGGGCTGCCGTATGCCCGGGAGGCCGGCATCACGCGGCACCTGGCGGCGTTTCTGGCAGCGCACGCCGGGGACGGGTGGCGGGCGTTGGGGGAGCCGGCCGCTGGGGCGGGAAGAGCCGATGGGACGCTGCCGCGCCCGGATGCAATCCTGTTGAACGGGGGTGTCTTCCGGTCGGCCCGGATGGCGGCGCGACTGGTGGAGGTGGTGTCCTCGTGGTGGCCCGAGGCGCCTCCGATCCGGTTGCTGGAACACGATTCGCTGGATGCGGCGGTGGCGCGGGGAGCGGTGCGGCACGGGCTGGCGCGGCGCGGTTGGGGACCGCGAATCGGGGGCGGGACGGCGCATGCGTTTTTTGTGGGATTGGGAACCGGGGGGGAAGGGCCGCCCGAGGCGTTGTGCGTGATTCCGCGGGGACAGGAGGAAGGGACCGTGGTGGACCTGGGGGAGCGGGTCTTCCAGTTGACCCTGGGGCGGCCGGTACGATTTCCGCTGTTCACCTCGACTTCGGAAGGGGCGGAGGCGGCGGGAACGGTGGTGCCGGTGGGGGAGGCGTTGAGGTCGTTGCCGCCGATTCACACGTTGATCGAGAGCCGGCAGGGGCGGACGGGCCGGGTGCCGGTGCATTTGCAGGCTGGGTTGACGGAGATCGGGACGCTGGAGTTGTGGTGTGTGGCGGAGGAGGGCGGCGAGCGGTGGCGGCTCGAATTCGAGGTGCGCAGCGGGGCGGCGCCGGAGGAAGGGACGGCGATCGAGTCGGTGCCGGTCCGGCTGGCAGAGGCGCGGGAAGAGATCGACAGGGTGTTTGGGGCAGGAGGGAAAGGGCGCGGAAGGGGGGACGGAGGGGCTGCAGCGGTGCCGGCGAAAGCGTTGTGGGGCGCACTTGAGAGGCGGTTGGGACCGCGCGCGGAGTGGCGGTTGCCGGCGCTTCGGGAGTTGTGGGGGGCGCTGCACGCGGGGGCCGGGCGGCGGAGGCGGAGCGCGGATCACGAGCGGACGTATTGGCAGTTGCTGGGATACGCCCTGCGGCCGGGATTCGGGTATCCGCTGGACGAGTGGCGTTGCGAGCAGTCGGCGCGGCTGTTCGCGGAAGGCGTGCAGGCCGGTGGCGAAAAGGCGGTCTGGATCGAGTGGTGGGTGATGTGGCGTCGGCTGGCGGCGGGATTGAGCACGGAGCGGCAGTTGGAGATCTGGGCGGGGTTGAAGCCGCACCTTGCCTACCGGCTCTCGGCACGGGTTCGCAAGCAGGTGGCGCGACCGAAGGGCCCGCAGCCCGAGGGGCTCCATGAGATGGTCCGGCTGGCGGCGGCGCTCGAGCAGTTGCCCGCGGAGGAGAAGGCCGAGTGCGGCGGTTGGGTGGCGGCCCACCTCGATGAGCCCGCGGGTGCGGGAGGTCCCTGGGCCTGGGTGCTGGGCCGGTTGGGGGCGCGAATGCCGGTCAGGGGCAGCGTGCACCGGGTGGTGCCGCCGGAGATCGCGGTCGAATGGATCCTCCGGCTGATCGACGGGCGCGAACGTCCGGTGGAGGGGGCCTTGTTTGCTGCGGTGCAACTTGCCCGGCGAACCGGGGACCGGGCGCGGGATGTGGACGACGGGATCCGGGCAAGGGTCCTGGCGCTGCTGGAAGCGAACCAGGCGCCGCCGTCGTGGCGACGCCTGGTGGCGGAAGTGGCGGAGTTGGAGCGGGCGGACGCCGCGCGGGCGTTGGGCGATACCCTGCCGCTGGGGTTGGAGGCCTGAGAGCCTGTCTGAAATCCAGTTTTCAGAAAGGCTCTGAGCCGGGGAGATGCGTCACCGGCTGGCGGCGGCGGCCTGGGCTCCGGCGCGGCGTTCCTTGTCGGTGAGGGTGCGCAGGAACGCCACCAGCGAGCCCACCTGCTCCTCGGAGAGTTCGAGGCCGAGCTGGTGCCACCCCATCTTGCGGACCGATTCCTCGAGCGTGGCGATCTGGCCCTTGTGAAAGTAGGGGTGGGTCAATTCGATGTTCCGGAGCATGGGGACCTTGAAACGGTACTCGTCGTCCTCTTCCTGGGTGACGTCGAACCGTCCCTTGTCGTCGGTGGGGAACGAATGGATGAGGCCGACCTTCATGAACGACTGGCCGCCGAGGACGGGCCCGTAATGACACGTCGTGCAGCCCAGGGTGAGGAAGTCATCGAGACCGCGCCGTTCCACCGCCGTCAGGGCCTGGTCGTCGCCGTTGAGGAAATCGTCGAAGCGGTCGCGCGTGACGAGGGTGCGCTCGAAGGCGGCGATGGCGCGGGCGACGTTCCCGTAGGAGAGGGACGATTCGACGCCGGGAAAGGCCTGGGCGAACGCCTCCACATAGTGCGGCTTCGATTGCAGACGTTCGATGACGACCGCCTCGCTCGGCATGGCCATTTCGATGGGGTTGAGAACGGGGCCCTTGGCCTGTTCCACCAGGTCCTCGGCCCGGCCGTCCCAGAACTGGACGAACTGGAATCCGGCGTTGAGGACCGTGGGGGAATTGCGACCGCCCCGCTTGCCGAACGCTCCCGGGGAGGTGGCTTCATTGTCCACTCCGCCACGGAACTCATCCACGCGGTGGCAGGTGTTGCAGGACTGGGTGCGGTTCTCGGAGAGCGCCGTCTCGAAGTAGAGCTTCCGGCCCAGTTCGATCCGGGCCGGGGTGTCGTCTTCCGCCCCCGGCATGCGGTCCGGGATGGGGGCCAGGAAATCGAGGGCCCGCGCCCGAAGTTCCTTGGGATCAAGGGAATGCCCGGCCTGGACGAACGGGACGGCGAGCAGCAGGACGAGCGATCCGACGGTCAGGCGGAAACCGGTGTGGGGACTGAAACGGCAGAATGCCTGTGATAAGGTACGCTTCATATAACGTGGCCTCAGCATAAGATGACTGCACGCATCTGGCAAGGGAAGGTTGGCCGTCTGCGGCGTGGGATGTCCCTGGCTCTGTCTGGAACCGGGCCGATTGCGGACGGTCGAGGACGGAGATCGGGGCGGGGTCGGCGCCCTGATGGGGACGCATTTGAACTCATGACCGTCCGCCCATGGCGATCGTCGGCCCTTGGTTCAATGACCTGGCGCGAATTGATTCCATTGCCGGACGGGGGGGTAGGTTGTCGACATGCAGTGCATCCGGGCGTTCCAAAAGGTGCCCATCAAAGAAGCCGCAACGGTGTGGAGCGATGGGTTGAGGACTCGCAGAGCTCGTCCCTCCGATTCGCTGCCTCCTCACCCATGACTACGGGATGCACGGGGGGCGTTGACGTCGGATGAATTGGTGTTTCGCCCGGCCGGGGCGGGGGTCTAGGGTGTCGGGCCTACTGCGGCATGGTCGAACTCGAGGCACTTGGGTGGGATGGGGAGTGGGAACGGGCGTTTGCGGCATTGGGGGATCGGGGCTGGGCACCGGGGCGGGTGGCGTTGGAGGACAAGCAGGCCTTTGTGGCGGTGACGGCCGAAGGGGAGGTGCGGACGCGCCTGGCGGGACGGTTGCTGAAGGACCGGTCGCGGCCGGAGACGTTGCCGAAGGTGGGGGACTGGGTGGCGTTGAGCCGGAAGGCGGGGGACACGCGATCGGTGGTGCAGGAGGTCCTGCCGCGGCGGACATTCCTGGCGAGGAAGGTTCCGGGGCGCGAGACGGCACCGCAGGTGCTGGCGGCGAACATGGATGTGGTGTTCGTGGTGCAGTCGCTGGATGCGACCTTCAATCTGCGGCGGCTGGAGCGGTTCCTGGTGATGGTGCATGAGGGGGGGGCGCGTGGGGTGGTGGTATTGAACAAGGCCGATCTGGCGGAGGCGGTCGAAGACCGGTTGGCGGAGGTGCGGGCGACGGTGGGAGCCACGCCGGTGCTGGTGGTCAGCGCCCGGACGCGGCGCGGGCTGGGGGAATTGCGGAAGCACGTGGCGCCCGGGCGGACGGCGGTGTTCGTGGGGACCTCGGGGGTTGGGAAATCGAGCCTGATCAACCGGCTTCACGGGGAAGCCATCCAGCCGACGCTCGAGGTGCGGGCATGGGACGGGAAGGGACGGCATTCGACGACCTGGCGCGAATTGATCCTGTTGCCGGACGGGGGGCTGGTGATCGACACGCCGGGGATGCGGGAGTTCCACATGTGGACGGCGGAGGGGGGCCTGGACGAGGCGTTTCCCGACATTGCGGAGCTGGCGCTGGGATGCCATTTCCGGGCCTGCTCGCATACCTCGGAGGCGCGGTGCGCGGTGCGGGTGGCGCTTGGGGAGGGGCGGTTGTCGGAGGCCCGATTCGCCAGCTTCCGGAAGCTGCAACGGGAACTGGCTGATCTGGCGACCGAACGGCGGGACCGCACGTATGTGTTGCGGCGGCGGGCGGGCCGGATCCGGCGCGGGGGGGAAGAAGGGGGGGCGGAGTTCGTCCGTCCGGATGGAGCGGATGAGTGAACCCGGAGGGCCGAGCGGATCACCGGGAGGCTGGCATCGCTCCCATCGATCCATCCGGGAGGCGGATCTCCATCCCTTCGCGGGCGGCATCGACGATCATGGCGGAGCCAAGGGCCATTGCCTGGCTGCGCGCCGCGGAGAGGATTCCATCCAGTTGCCCGTCGTCGCGGTCCGGATCGTGGTGGAAGAGGACCAGGCGGCGGACGCCGGCCTGCGCGGCGAGGGCGACGACGGCATCGACGCAACTGTGTCCCCAACCGATGCGCCCGGCGTATTCTTCGGCCGTGTATTGCGCATCGTGGATCAGGACATCGACACCCTGAATCAACTGTTCCATGACGGGCCTGGGGGCGCCGGCGCGTTCCCCGCGGGCGCGGCGCAACGAACTCCGACGGCGGGGCGCCCCGGGACCCACCTCATGATCGGGCACGTACGCCACGGAGCCCGTCCGGGTGTCGAGTCGAAACCCGACGCCTCCGCCCGGGTGGTTCAGCGGTGCCGCCCGGGCCCGAACCGAACCGAGACGGAAGGCAAACCCATCGAGTTCCTCGACGGTGATGTTGCCGGGCATCTCCCGCAGGGCGACCGGGAAGTACGGCGTCTCGACCGCAGCGGCGACCGTGCGCTTCAGTCCCTCATGGGATCCCCGCCATCCCAGAATCCGGATCCGGTGGCGCGCCTCGTAAGCGGGGCCGAAGAAGGGGAATCCCTGGATATGATCCCAGTGGGTGTGACTCACGAGAATCCAGAGGCGGGCGCCCCGTCCGGCGAATTCCCGGTTCAACTCCTTGCCCAATTCCCGGATCCCGGTTCCGGCGTCGAGGACGACGATT
The DNA here is from genome assembly GCA_019634625.1 of Verrucomicrobiia bacterium. NCBI lineage: Bacteria > Pseudomonadati > Verrucomicrobiota > Verrucomicrobiia > Verrucomicrobiia bacterium. Next base: position 4,229 of record JAHCBA010000023.1, on the reverse strand, counting down.
TCCCGTTCGGAGCGGACCTCGACGCAGGCGGTGTTGCCGCCGTACCAGACGGTGCTGGGGCCGGGCACGGCGACGGAACCCCGCACCCCCCAGAATCGGATGGAAAGACCGCCGGCACCGGAGTCGGCAGCGGGGAGGTGACGGGAGGCGTCCATGCCGGGCGGAGCCGTCTCTAGGCGACGGGCTCCGGTTTGGAAAGGATCAATTCGGGGTGACACCGACCGCCGGGTGCATTTTGGAGTTTTGGGTGAGCTGCGAACTTCGCCAGGCATCCCTTCGGAGGGCCAGGTTCCACGAGACCGCAAGGGGGTGGTGCTTTGGATTGTGGACTCGCGGAGCTCGTCCCTCCGAAGGGTGAGGCACCGTGGTGAAATCGGAGGGCCGAGCTCTGCGAGGCCGCAGGGGAGTGGAGCGGTGGATTGAGGACTCGCGGAGTTCGTCCCTCCGAAGGGTGAGGCGCCATGGTGAAATCGGAGGGCCGAGCTCTGCGAGGCCGCAGGGGAATGGTGCGGTGGATTGAGGACTCGCGGAGCTCGTCCCTCCGATTGACGGCCTCCTCACCTGCAACTCCGGGATGCACCGGGCGACCGTCGGCAGCCCATCGGAAGCTTGCTTAGCGGGGGGCGATCCCTATCGTCTCCGCAGCCCGAAGGGGCTTCGGTTCCCAATGAAGAACACCAAGCAGCGAATCACTTTGGCGGCGGCGACACTGTTTGCGGGTGCCGGGATGTCCGGTGCGATCGGACAGGAGATGGGACAGGCCGAACCCATGCCGGTTCCCCAGGCCCCGGATGAGGGCGGCGCGGGAGCTCCGGCTCCGAAGCCGAAGTGGGAGACGACGGCAGGGATTGGGGTGAGCGTCACGGACGGGAACAGCGACACGCTCCTGTTCACCGCGAATGTGTCGACCCTGCGCAAGTGGAACCGCAACGAGTTCATGGCCGGGGTGGACGGCGGGTACGGCGAGAATGACGGCACTCAGAATGTGGGGTACGTGAAGGGCTTCGGTCAGTACAACTACCTGGTGACCGACCGGTGGTTCGGATTTGTTCGCGCCGAGGCGCTGCATGATTCCATCGCCGACATCCGTTATCGCATTCCGGTTTCGGTGGGTGCCGGTTACTACTTCATCAAGAACGACCGCACCACGCTGAGTGCCGAGGTGGGTCCGGGCTATGTGATGGAGAAGGTTGGCGATGACACGCGGGATTACGCCACCATCCGCTTCGGGCAGAAGTTCAGCCATAAATTCAGCGACCGGGCGCGGTTGTGGCAGTCCTTCGAGTATCAGCCGAAGATCACCGACTGGGGCAGCTACTTTCTGACCGGGGAGGTGGGTGTGGAGGCGGACATCACCCGGCAGATGGCCCTTCGTGTGGTCCTGCAGGACTGGTATGTGAGCGAGGCGGCTCCGGGCAGGGAAAACAACGACCTCAAACTCATTGCCGGGATCCAGTACAAGTTCCAGTAGGCCCGCCTGCGGGTGCCGTGTTCCGAATACACTCACGGGCGCCCTGTCTCCCGCGGGTCCGTCCGTCACGGAAATTGTCCAGCCCATCCACCCATCGCGAAGCATGAGCCCATTCCGTTGCCTTTCCGGTGTGAGTTGGATTGCGTTGACAGTCGTGGCCCTGGGTGTGTCGGGGTGCCGCTCCTCCTATTATGCGGCCTGGGAGAAACTGGGGTATCACAAGAGGGACATCCTCAAGGAGAGGGTGGTCGAGGCGCGCAACGAGCAGGCGGCGGCCAGCGATCAGTTCAAGGATGCCCTGACCAAGCTCAGGGAGGTGTACTCCTTCGAGGGGGGCAGTCTCGACCGGTCGTACCGCCAGTTGCAGGCGGAGTTCGACAAGGCCCAGGCCCGGGCGGAGGCGGTGCGCCGGCGGATCCGGTCGATGGAGACGGTGGCGGGGGACCTCTTCAAGGAGTGGGAACGGGAGATTGGCGAGATCGGCAACCCGTCGATGGCGGCGTCCAGCCGGAGCCAGCTTGAGCAGACCCGGGCCCGGTATTCCGAGATGAGTGCGGCCCTTGTCAGGGCCGAGGCGAGCATGGCACCGGTCCTGGCCCAGTTCCGGGATTACACGCTTTTTCTGAAGCACAATCTCAACGCCCAGGCCATCGCCTCCCTGAAGGGCGAGGCACTCAGCATCGAGACGGAGATCGCCGCGCTGATTGCCGAGATGAATGCCTCGATCGAGCGGGCGGACGCCTTTGTTCGCGAGTTTCAGTAGGCGGTGGGGGTTTTCGAGGATGGGTGGTGGACCGGACTCGCCATCCGGCGGCACTTGGCTCGGCGGCAACGGGTTCAGCGGTGAACGAGGTGCCGGAGCCATTCCTCTCCACGCGCCGTCAGCACCCAGGCTTGTCCCCTCTTGAAGATCAGTTGCCGGCATCGATGCTGCAGGGCCTCGGACTCGTTGACCCGCAGGAGCCGGTTGGACACCGGGCCTTCGATCTCACTGCGGGCGCGGGGAGTCAGTCGGAAGGGCACCCCGTTGTAATTGAGCGAGGCCTCGTAGGCGACGATGCCCTCGGCCTCGGCGGCGGGATTGCGGCGGATGAGCATGGGGTATCGTCGAAGCCATGGGAAATCGGTGGCGGCGAGCAGGACCCGGCAATACTCGGCCTGGTTCCGCACGTGCGCCAGCAGGCTGAAGGAAGCGCCTTCCCTTCGCTGGGCCAGAAGGATGGCGGCGGGATCGAGCCCCACCAGATTGCGGCCGTTCCAGGGGCCATGGTCATTGCGCGAGCCGGGGGAATGCTTCTGGAGATACTCCGCAAAGCCGTCGTTGACGAAGAGATTGATTTCGAAGTGCAGGTGGGCCCGGTCGCGGGCGATGGGCGTGGCGGTGTTGGCGGTCCGGCCCATGATCCCCAGCACCTGACCGGCGGCGACCTGCATTCCCGGGGCCAGTTCAGGACGAACGTCACGCAGGTGGGCGTACAGCGTGAACACTTCCAGGCCCTCGATGCGATGGGCGACCACCACGTAGATGCCGTAGTTGGACAGGGACGCCTGACGGCTGATGTACGCAATTCGGCCGGGGGCGGAGGCCCGGACTTCGTCCAGGGGTTCGCCGCGTCGGTCGCGCTGGACGAACAGGATGTCGATTCCCTCGTGCATCTGCATCCCTTCCGACCGCACGCAACCAAATCCCCCCGCCGTCCAGGTGCGACCGGGAGTCGGAGCGTAGAAGCGGGGTTCGCCTCCCGGTTCGAAGATGGCCCGGTTGTCGGTGGGCAGGCGGAACGGTCGATCCAGCGCCGTGTCGGCCCCTCCGTCCAGGGGCAACACGAGGAGGACGGCGACGATGAGACCTGTCAGGGTGCCGGAGGCGCGGGGCGGCATGGATTCGGGGCGCCGGGGGAACGGGGAGGCGTGGGTTGCGTCGGGGAGCATCCCGGCATGGCGAAGCGGGTGTGCCAGTAGGGGAGGACTAGTTCAACCATCGCTTGCGGCGCTTCTCGATCGCCTCGTTGAGGCCGCGAACGAGACGTTCCATCTCCTCCCGGCTGGCGTCCGGAGTGAAGGCCAGCGATCCGTCGCTGATCCGCTGACGGATGACGGGGGCGGCGAGCCAGCGGGACTCGCCATCGATGTCGGTAACGATGAGGAGGTGGCGGCCGGCCGCCGCGGAGCTGTAGCTTTCGAGGATGCGGGCCCCGATCCGGTTGAATCGCAACTGCACCCGGAACAAACCGCCCTCCTCGAGGAGCGCGGCGCGATCGATGTGGACTTCGTTGAGGATGGGCAGCTTCTCGACCGTGAAATGCATGGGATCCGAGCGGCCCACCTGGACGGGCAGGGTTCGCTCCGGGAGGTCATGTCGGTTCTCGACATGGACCCGGACCTGATTGACCGGTTTGGGCTTCCTGCCTTTCGACTCGGCGGACGGCGGGTTGGGGCGACTCGCCGCGGTCGCCGTTGGGGCGGCAAGGAGCGTTCCTGCCAGAAGGAGGGGGAGGCAGTTCAGGGCGAGATTCATGATCGAAGGGCCAGCGAAGCGGACAATGGCGGGCGTTGTAAAGACCGATGTCAGGCAATCGCGCACCCTCGGTGCGTCCAGGAGTTGTGGGTGAGGAGGCCGCGAATCGGAGGGACGAGCTCCGCGAGTCCACAAGCCAACGCTCCACACGATTGCGGCCTCGTGGAACCCGGCCCTCCGAGGCGACGCATCGCGACGTTCGCACCTCTCCCCACGACCCCGGGATGCAGGGTGAACGAT